>CAYMAY010000053.1:0-7873 GCA_964388555.1 uncultured Lachnospiraceae bacterium | reverse complement strand
AGATAAAAAACTGGCATTCATAACAGGAGCCGCCGGCGGAATAGGCATGGCTATCGCGCGAAAGCTGAAGGAGGACGGCTTTGACCTTGTGCTTCACGCAAGAAGTAAAAAGAAACAGCTGGACGATCTTAAGGCAGAACTTGAGGCCGAGGGCTGCAGTGTACAGCTGGTTTTCGGTGATGTGTCAAAATTTGACGACTGTCAAAGAATGATAAATGAAATTCATGAAAAAAATAAAAGCATAGATGTCCTTGTAAATAACGCGGGAACGACAAAAGACAATCTTATCATGTTGATGAAAGATAAGGATTTTGCGGATGTTATCGAGACAAATCTGAACGGAACATTTTATTTAAGCAAGCTTGTTACAAGGGAAATGATGAAAAAACGCCGGGGACGGATCATCAATATATCGTCTGTTGTGGGACTGCACGGAAATGCGGGCCAGGCAAATTATGCGGCATCGAAGGCGGGAATCATCGGCCTTACAAAGTCGCTGGCAAAGGAACTGGCATCCAGAAATATTCTCGTAAATGCAGTCGCGCCGGGTTTTGTTGTATCGCCCATGACGGATAAGCTCTCTGATGAAGTAAAGGAAAAAATAAGATCGGAGATCCCCTTAGGCGAGATGGGCAAACCGGAGGATGTGGCGAATCTTGTGTCATTTCTGGCAGGTGACGCCTCAGGATATATTACGGGACAGGTTATTTCGGTAGACGGAGGAATGAACATATGAAGAGACGTGTCGTGGTAACCGGTATAGGAACGATATCGCCCATAGGCAACAACAGGGAAGAAATCGTTGAAGCAATGAAAACGTCAAAATGCGGCATAAGCGAGATCACGCTGTATGATACCGCAGACAGGCTTGTTAAGCTGGCCGGCGAGATAAAAGATTATGATCCGGATGCATACTTTTCGAAAAAAGAACTGAGGCACTTGGACAGGGTAAACCAATTTGGTATAATAGCCGCAGAAAGAGCTCTTTGTGATGCCGGTCTTGATAAAGACTATTTATCCAAAGAGAGAGTCGGCGTTTATTGTGCATCGGGAATCGGCGGAATAGGTACGATAGAAAGCGAACATTCAAGAGGCCTGCAGAGAAATTTTGACAGGGTCTCACCCTATTTTATCCCGATGGCCATCGTTAATCTTACAGCCGGTCATATCGCAATGATGATCAATGCCCATGGTTCGTGTCAGGGATTGGTCACGGCCTGCGCATCTGCAACAAATGCACTGGGAGAGGCATACAGACATATAAAAGACGGTTATGCCGATATGATGTTTGCGGGAGGAAGTGAGGCAGCCATAACGGAGCTTTCCATCGGCGGATTTACATCGATGAAGGCACTTACAACTGTCGCGGATCCTGCCAGGGCATCTATTCCCTTCGATAAGGAACGCTCGGGGTTTGTGATGGGCGAAGGCGCATCCATCCTCGTGCTTGAGGAACTTGAACATGCATTAGGAAGGGGCGCAAAAATTATTGCTGAAATAGCAGGTTATGCGGACACCTGTGATGCGTGTCATATTACAGCTCCCTGCGAGACGGGGGAATATGTGGCGATTGCGATGGAACAGTCCATTGAAGATGCGGGAATCAGTCCAAAGGATATCGACTATATCAACGCACACGGAACATCGACTCCTCTGAATGATAAAGTAGAGACAGTGGCGATAAAGAGAGTATTTAAGGAAGCTTACAGGGACGTCCTTGTATCCTCCTCTAAGTCGCAGATAGGTCATTTGTTGGGCGCCTCAGGCTCGACAGAGGTGGCAATGTCCATCTTTGCCATGAATGAGGGATTCGCGCCTCCCACCATCAATTATGCTATTACCGATGAGGAATGTGATCTTAACCTTGTTGTAAACAGTCCGGTCAAAGCAGATATAAAATACTTCCTGAAGAATTCCATAGGCTTTGGCGGTCATAATGCTTCAATCGTTGTAAAAAGGTGGGAAAATAAATGACATTATCATTTGAAGAGGTAAGAAACATTCTGCCTCACCGATATCCGTTCTTAATGGTAGATAAAATAATCGACTTAGAGCCTGGAATCAGGGCGACCGGTATAAAAAACGTCAGCGGAAATGAGCCGTTTTTTCAGGGACATTTTCCGTGTGAAGCTGTAATGCCCGGCGTTTTACAGATTGAAACGGTAGCTCAGGTCGGAGCTGCCGCACTGCTTATCAATGAAAAAAAGGACAAAAATGTATTTCTGGGAGGCGTGAGTAAGGCCAGATTTTATAAGAAGGTCGTTCCGGGAGACAGACTTGAGGTTCATTGTGAGATAAGCAAAAGAATGGGAAATATCGGTTTTGGAGAGGGCTATATTACTGTCGACGGTGAGAAGGCAATGATGTGCCAGATTTCGTTTGCAATTCAATGATCCGGATCTCTGAAATCTGATATTAGATTTTAGAGAGAGGTGGATTCTATAATGCTGACAGAAGTGTTCCTGGATGTGTACGATAAGTTCAAGCTAAATCTTTATCTGCATATGTTTCAGAAGATCAAGACGAGGGAAACATCCCTCACGGCGACGGAAACGTTTACGGCAGAGGTGATATATGCGCTGAAGAATCCGAAGGTCAGCCAGCTTGCAAAATTTCTGGACATGTCTACGCCAAATGTGGCTTACAAGGTGGCATCACTTATAAAAAAGGGCTACATTGAAAAGGTTCAGTCCAAGGAAGACAAAAGGGAATATATTTTAAAGCCGACAGATAAGTTTCATTCTTATTATGATGCGAAAAATGAATATATTGAGATAGTGCTGAACCGGCTTAAGGAAACCATGGGCGAGGAAAGTGCGCAGAAATTAGAGGAGATCCTCGAAGTTATGAGCACTCAGCTTATGCCGGAAATAAGCCAGTATATAGCCGACAATAAAGTGGAGTGATCAATTCGGGATGAATAACGGGGACGTGCTTAATGCGCCGGGAGAAGAAATATTTTCAAAGCTGAAAGAGGCGATAGATCTGAAAAGTCTTTTTCCGAAGGGCCTCGAATATATATATTTCGAGCATATCGATTCCACGAATAAATACGCAAGGGAACATGGCGATATTGAAAACGCGGTGATAACGGCCGGGGATCAGTATTCGGGCGTAGGTAAAAACGGTTCCGAATGGGTTTCTGATCCGGACGGATCGCTTATTACCACGCTTGTGATCACTGCTGATATTGAGTTTGAAAGGGCATCAATATTGCCGTTGTTTGTCGGTGCGGCTATTCACGAGGTGTTAAAGGATTACGGGATAAATTCATGCATCAAGTGGCCGAATGACATATACATAGACGGGAAAAAGCTGCTTGGAATATTGTGCGAATCCGTCATTAATAACGGCAGAATAAAAAAGCTTATCATCGGTATCGGAATAAATGTAAATCAGACCGGCAATGAATTTTTGCCAGAAAACGCCATATCGCTGCGTTCTTATACCGGAAAGTGCTTTAACAAACGAGAGTTGTTAAACGATATACTTATTTCTATCTTCAGCAGGATAAATGATCCTGATCATGTGAAAAAATTCTCACAGACAGTAGTCAATTCCAACCTTTATTTAAAAAACGAAATTATAAGTTTTGCTTCAGGCAGAATATACACAGGCAAACTTACGGGAATCAACGATAAAGGAGAAATAGTAATTTTGACGGATGAGGGCGAAAAAGCATTTTCATCCGGAAAAATACTTGTGTAAAATATGAACTTAAAAGTAAGAGATCTGACATTTGTGGGTCTTGCGGTTGCCCTTATGGTAATCGGGTCGGCGATATCGGTCCCGATAGGACCGGTGCCGATAAGTATGCAGTCGCTTTTTGCACTTTTGATCGGCATAGTGCTGGGAAAGAGGCTGGCATCGGTTGCGATGATGATCTATATAGCGGCAGGACTTATAGGGCTTCCGTTCTTTGCAGGCTTTAAAGGCGGCCCGCAGTATATAGTATCTCCCACATTCGGATTTATAATAGGATTTGTTTTCGCGGCTGCCATTGCGGGATGGGGAAACGAATCAAACGCAAAATTTAAAGGATATGTAAGTCTTATAATAGCCACCGGCGTATTATACATCGTCGGAGCGGCTTATTTTTATCTGATCCAGAAGTTCTATGTCGGGAAAACATATGGATTTGCGGATATATTAAGACTTACCGTGATTCCGTTTCTGATAGGGGATTTTGCAAAGCTGAATATTGCGTATGTCGCCGGGAGAAAGCTTAAGGCGGCGGTGGCATCGATGAGATTGGGACTTGCGTAAAAGGGGGCTGTCGCACAACGCGACAGCCCAAATATTATCAATCAATCGCCTTCCAGGCGGTCTCCAGACTGATCTCCATCATCTCGTTGAATGATTCGCGGATCTCCTGTGAGGAGAGATATTCCTGACGGAACATATGATCTGAAATAGAAAGAAGGCTTACGGCTTTTTTCTTGCAGGCAAGAGCTTCAAGATAAAGGCCGGCTGTTTCCATCTCGACGCAAAGCATTCCGAGATCACGTGCCTTAGATGCAATATCGGGATTTGCGTTGTAGAACATATCTGTTGTAAATACGTTTCCGACGCGGATGTGAGCACCGCGCTCACGGCTGATGCTTACGGCGTCATTCAGCAGATCGAAGTTTGCCGTCGGTGCCAGTGATCCCGGGAAGCCGTACTGATGTGCGAAATTTGAGTTGGTGCAGGCACCCATTGCGATAACAAGATCCTTAACGTGCATATCGTCAAGAAGAGCGCCGGCGCTGCCGACACGGATGATCGCATCTACATCAAAGAATGTGTAAAGCTCATGTGCATAGAGCGTTGCGGAGGGAATTCCCATTCCGCTTCCCATTACGGAAATCTTCTTTCCTTTATATGTGCCGGTGAAACCGAGCATATTTCTTACGTCGTTAAAAAGAACTACATCCTCGAGATATGTCTCTGCGATGAACTTTGCGCGGAGCGGATCTCCCGGAAATAAAACGACCTTTGCTACTTTGTCTTTATCTGCGGCTATGCAAGCCGATGGTGTTGAAAACATTGAATATCCTCCTGATGTGAATTTACGGCGTGCATATGATATGTTCGCCATTGATGTAAGAATTTCGAGTTTTAACCGAAAATCCGTTAAGAATTATATCCTATATAAGTCTGTTTTACAATTCGCACGAAAAAGTTTTTTGTTCCGGCTTTTTTATCATACGAAAAGAGACTTGTTTTTTTTGTGCGGTAAAGTTATATTTATCTTCGTAGGCTTTTTGGACAGCCTAAAATTTCAAGTTATTGCTTTTATGAGGGTAAAAAGATGGACAAGAAAACAACTGTACTTATGATAATGGATGGCTTCGGCTTAAGAAAAAGCGCAGAGCACAACGCAATCGCTGAAGCAAAGAAGCCCAATCTCGATAAGCTTATGAGCGAATGCCCGTTTGTAGAGGGCGAGGCAAGCGGTCTTGCCGTAGGACTTCCCGATGGTCAGATGGGAAATTCCGAGGTGGGTCACCTTAACATCGGAGCCGGAAGAGTCGTATATCAGGATCTTACGCGTATCACAAAATCAATAGAGGACGGGGATTTCTTTAAAAATCCGGAGCTTCTTTATGCCATAGATAATGTTAAGGTAAATGATTCGGCACTTCATTTGTACGGATTGCTTTCGGATGGCGGAGTACACAGTCATAATTCGCATCTTTATGCATTATTAAGACTTGCAAAAAATCACAATATAAAAAAGGTATATGTTCATTGTTTCCTGGACGGCAGAGATACGCCGCCTGAGTCGGGAAAACAGTATGTGGAAGAGCTTATGGCGAAAATGCGCGAGATAGGCGTAGGCGAGATAGCCGTTATAAGCGGACGTTACTATGCAATGGACAGGGATAACCGTTGGGAAAGGGTAGAAAAGGCTTATCGTGCACTTGCGCTTTCAGAGGGCGTTAACGGCGGTGAGGATCCTGCTGCAGCGGTTCAGAAATCATATGATGAGGGCGTTACGGATGAATTTGTTCTGCCCACAGTTATGTACAAGAACGGCGAGCCCGTTGCTAAGATACAGGAGAACGATTCTGTAATATTCTTCAATTTCCGTCCCGACAGAGCACGTGAGATAACGAGAGTATTCTGCGACGATAAATTCGACGGCTTCAAGAGAGGACCGCTTAAAAAGCTGGTTTACGTATGCTTCACCGATTATGACGACACGATTTCGAACAAATACGTGGCATTCAAGAAGGAGAGCATAAACAATACATTCGGACAGTTCCTTGCGTCACACAATATGACGCAGGCGAGAATAGCCGAGACAGAGAAATACGCTCACGTTACATTCTTCTTCAACGGCGGCGTAGAAGAGCCAAACGATGGCGAGGACAGAATTCTTGTTCCGTCTCCGAAGGTTGCAACATACGATCTTAAGCCCGAGATGAGCGCATACGAAGTTTGCGACAAGCTTGTTGAGGCGATAGATTCCAAATCCTATGATGTGATAATAATCAACTTCGCAAATCCGGATATGGTTGGTCATACCGGAGTTGAGGAAGCGGCTATAAAGGCCATCGAAGCTGTTGACACATGTGTCGGCAAGGCTGTCGAGGCTGTTAAGAGAAACGGCGATGTGATGTTTATCTGCGCCGATCACGGAAATGCAGAGATAATGGTAGACGAGAAGACAGGCGAGCCCTTTACGGCTCATACAACAGGTCCGGTACCGTTTATCCTTGTAAACGCAGATCCGTCCTATAAGCTTGATAAAGGCGGAAGGCTTTGCGATATAGCTCCCACGCTTATAGACTTAATGGGAATGGAAAAGCCGACAGAGATGACGGGACGCTCGCTGCTCATCAAGTAAAATTTCCTTGCATTCAAAATACTGCCGTGTTAGAATGTAGCGAGTGATTACAGGAGGAGAAAAATGTCGATCCTTAGCAGTATATTGACTATTTTATTTGCAGTTGTCAGCATAGCGCTTACAGCTATAATACTTTTGCAGCAGGGAAAAGATCAGGGCCTGGGTGCTCTGGCCGGAAGCATGTCTACGTCGGATACATATTGGGGCAAGAATAAAGGTCGCTCCAAGGAGGAGAAGCTTAAAAAGGTAACACGCGTTTTAGCTGTTGCATTCTTTGTACTCGCCGTCGTATTAAACATGAATTTAGGATAATTACCTGAAACTTATTTAACCCGCTGCATTATCGCAGCGGGTTTTTAAGACTGAAGCTTAAAGGAGAAACAATGGCGAAACAAACGGGCGTAAAGCTTGTTGCAAACAATAAAAAAGCATATCACGACTATTTTATCCTCGAAACCTTCGAGGCGGGCATTGCCCTTGCAGGTACCGAGGTGAAATCCTTAAGAATGGGCAAATGTTCCGTTAAGGAATCCTTCATAAGAATAGATAACGGTGAAGTCTATATATACGGAATGCACATCAGCCCATATGAAAAGGGAAATATATTCAACAGAGATCCGCTTCGCCCGCGCAAACTTCTGCTTCACAGCTATGAGATCAGAAAGATAGCCGGAAAAGTCGCCGAAAAAGGTCTTACGATCGTTCCGACAAAGGTGTATTTCAAGGATTCGCTTGCGAAGGTCGAGATAGCGCTTGCCAGAGGAAAGAAGCTCTATGATAAGCGCGAGGATATAGCGAAGAAAGATCAGAGGCGTGAAGCCGAAAGAGATTTCAAGGTCAGAAATTTATAGTTCGTGTTATGAGATTTTGATTGACATAACTTCGTACTAAAGGTTAAAATACAGTAAACATAAATGCAAGTATCTCGTTATCAATAAATGGAAGGTAAAAATACCTTATTTTACAAACCATAACTCATTTTCCGGGCTTGTACCGGTTTCGACGGGGGTTTTGAAGTTTGGGAAGCCATCCGCGGCT
>CAYMAY010000052.1:0-11896 GCA_964388555.1 uncultured Lachnospiraceae bacterium | reverse complement strand
ACGCGGCTGAGGTACTCGCCGGTTCTTGTGTCGATCTTGATAACGTCGCCCTGGTCTACGAAAAGCGGAACGCTTACCTGTGCACCCGTCTCAACGATAGCAGGCTTTGTAGCACCCTGTGCCGTATTTCCGGCAAATCCGGGCTCTGTCTCTGTTATTGCAAGCTCTACGAAAAGAGGCGGCTCAATAGCAAATACGTTGCCCTGATAAGAGCAAACCTTAACCATCTCGTTTTCTTTTACGAACTTAAGTGCATCGCCGATAGTCTCTTTGTTTACTGCTATCTGATCGTATGTCTCTGTATTCATGAAGTAGAAGAGATCTCCGTCATTGTAGAGATACTGCATATCTACTCTCTCGATACGTGCCTGCGGGAACTTCTCGGTAGGTCTGAATGTTTTCTCGACAACACCACCGTTTATAACATTTTTAAGCTTTGTTCTTACAAACGCAGCTCCCTTTCCGGGCTTAACATGCTGAAATTCAATGATCTGAACAACGTTTCCGTCTATCTCCAACGTAACTCCGTTTCTAAAATCACCGGCTGAAACCATTTATATATCCTCCTTCTTAATCCGTCAATCGCATATTCGCAGAATCATTATAAAATGAGCAGACAAAATTGGCAACCCTTTTTAACGCATTCATGTTCACCGACTGTAAATGACGTCTGTTGCCCAAACAACAGCTTATCTCATTTTGTCCGCTGCCGTCGTCGCTAAAATGTCGCATCTCTCATTTAATTCAAAACCATCATGGCCTTTCACCCACACAAATTCAATATCGTGGGGCTTTGCGGCTGCGAGAAGTCTCTTCCAGAGATCAACATTCTTGACCTCTTCGTTTTTTCCTCTCTTCCATCCGCGTTTGATCCAGCCGTCTATCCAATGCTGGTTAAAAGCATCTATAAGATATTTTGAATCTGAATAAAGTGTCACACTGCAGGGCTTTATAAGCTTCTCCAGCCCGACTATGGCAGCCATCAGCTCCATTCTGTTGTTCGTCGTCTTTTTAAAGCCCTCCGAGTATTCTCTCTCGTGAAGCTTTCCATCCGGAGCCTTGTATCTTAATACACATCCGTAGCCTCCGGGACCGTCCGGATTTCCTCTTGCCGCTCCGTCGGTATATATCTCAACTTTCATCTTACCGTCTGCCATATTTAAAATTTAATATAGATATTTTCCATTGCAACCGCAATAAGCACATCATCCTGGGTTGCGGTATTTATTATGAGCTTTCCCTCGCTGGCCTTAAGAGCTGCCGCCTCGGCAAGATTCATGGCAGTTCCGTCGGGATATGTTATCTCTTTAAGCTCGCTCTCGTCGTAAGAAAGTACGGGTATCTCCCGCTCAAACGCTATAGTCTGAAGCGCAGGAGCATTTTCGCAGCCCTTTACCGTGGCAACCTTCGCAACAGCCTCGGGATAAAGACTCATGGACTGAAGCGCATTTGACATGGCTTTTTTTACATCCTTATAGTTTTTATCCGGCGGACACACGATTCCCACATCAAGACACCTCGGTATAAGCCAGAGTGTATGATCGAAATAAGCCGTATGATACGACGGGCTGACATAGATTCCGAGAGGCGCCTCGGACGACCATATAAGCTTGTCCGGTATAGATCCGAGAACAGGATAATTCGTATAAAATCCCACCTCGTGTCCCGATTCTATCGCCGCATTGATCTCCCTCGCGTAATCGGTATTGGATACGGTCATGCTTGTCTTAAGCGCATATTCCTCTATATCGAACCTGGAACGCGGGTCATCTATAAGCGGATTTATGTATTTGATACCGGCTCTCTGCTCCAAAAGCGCGCCGATATCGTTTGCTTCACCGCGTCTTCCCGAAAGAAGCGGAACGCAGTACTCGCCCTTTTCGTCTATTACAAGGACGGCAGGATCACTCATCTGATCAGTGATGCTTCCCGATATATGCTTTACCGCCTGCACCGACGGACAGATATATATCAGAACATCCGTATCTTTAAATCGCTCTTCCGTCCACTTTATCGTTTTTATTTCAAGAGATGTAAATAGCTCTCTGTCGGGATTTATGGCATTTCTTATAAACCAGTCTATATTTATGCCTAAATCCTCCTCGCTGCCGCAGCTCTTAAGCGTCGCATTAAGCCTTTCCGCGACCTTCGCGCCGTATTTGTTAAAGCAAATGCCGGCTATCTTTAAATCTGACATTTTCTTCTCCTTAGGAACGTACTATTTTGCCGTCAACAATGATCTTTCTTTTCTTATCATCTGCTCCCGCGGCAAAATCTGTAGGAGACAGCCTGAGTCTGTAGCCCTCTCCGTTTTTGACTACCCATTCGAGATACTTCTGTTTCGGGAATCCGTATTCATACAATATGCTCATTATCGTACCGCCGTGGGCAACTATTGCTATATCGGATTTATTCTTCTTATCGGCGTCTCTTATTATTTTTTCAAATCCCGATATACACCTTTTTCCGAAATCAGATATATCTTCTCCGTTGGGATAAGTTATTATCTCGCCTATCTGAACCCACTGTTTATACTGCGGATCCTCGGTAAGTTCCTTATATGTCTTGCCTTCGAACAACCCGAAATCCCTTTCCGCAAGCTCGGACACGATAACAGGCTCCTCATAGGGAAACAGAATATGTGCCGTTTCGATGCACCTTCTCATCGGACTGCAGTAGACGGCCTCCGCCATAGGAAATTTCAAGGTGGCAAGACGCTCTTTTTCTTCTTCAAGAATAGGTTCATCGGTTACCCCGATAAATTTCCCCTTTGAATTTCCCTCTGTCATCCCGTGACGGATCATCGTTATCCTTAACATATAAGTTCTCCTGACAGGCGTTTAAACACCTAATTCTTCTTTTACTGCCGACATCATTTCATTCTTGTCGACAACCTTTTTATGCCTTACCTGCGCGCTTTTAAGCTCTGTTATAGCCTGCGGCGCTTTAATACCCGAAACCGCTTCCAGATCATCGAACTGCTCCATATCGGTATGGGAATCGTATTTTTCTTTATCTATTGCTCCCAAAACACTTCTCGCAAACTTGTACGGACTTGCGGTGGATACTATAACAGTCGGTGTATCATCACCCGTTTCGCTGCAGTATTTTTTATAAACCGCCGCCGCAACAGCCGTGTGAGTATCTATTACATAACCCTCATTGTCGTACAGGTTCTTTATGGCTGCGGCACAATCCTCTTCCGCTGCATATCCGGAAGCGAAATCCGAAAGCATCTCTCTTTGCTTATCGCCGATACTGTACTCGCCGTCTTTTGAAAGCCTGCTCATAAGCTCCGCCGTTGCAGCCGCATCCTCACCCTCGACCGCGTATATAAGTCTCTCAAGATTGCTGGATACAAGTATATCCATAGACGGTGACGACGTAAGATAGAACTGTCTGTTTTTATCGTATGTACCGGTGCTGAAGAAATCGAACAGCACTTTATTTTTATTTGATGCGCAGATAAGCTTGTTTACCGGCAGACCCATGCGTTTTGCGTAATACGCCGCCAGAATGTTTCCGAAGTTACCCGTCGGAACGGTAAAGTTTATCTTGTCTCCCGCCTTTATCTCTCCTGTTTTTACGAGGTTGAGATACGCATATACGTAATATACGATCTGAGGCACGAGACGACCTATATTTATGGAATTTGCCGAGCTGAACTGATAACCCGCGCCATGGATCTCATCGTTTAGTGATTTATCTGAAAACATCTTCTTAACGCCGCTCTGGGCATCGTCGAAATTGCCGCGGATAGCTACGACACAGGTATTCTCACCGACCTGTGTTACCATCTGGCGCTCCTGAACGGGACTTACCCCGTCCTTAGGATAAAATACGATTATCCTTGTGCCGGGAACGTCCGCGAATCCCGCAAGGGCTGCCTTTCCCGTATCTCCCGATGTTGCGGTGAGAATGACGATTTTCTCTTTAAGATTATTTTTCTTCGCCGCCGTCGTCATAAGATACGGCAGTATGGAAAGAGCCATATCCTTGAATGCTATTGTTTTTCCGTGGAAAAGCTCTAAGAAATATTCTCCCGACGCTTTATGAACCGGTGCTATTTCTTTTGTATCGAATTTGTCATCGTACGCGCTGTCTATGCAGTACTTAAGCTCCTCTTCGGTATAATCCGTAAGAAATCTGCTCATTACCTTATAGGCAAGCTCCTGATATGAACACTGTGCAAGAGATGCGAGATCTTCCGAAAGAGCCGGTATCTTATCCGGCACGAATAAGCCGCCGTCCGAGGCGAGCCCCTTTAAGATTGCCTGGGATGCCGTTGTTCCCGCATCCGCTCCACGCGTACTTCTATATAAAACTTCCATAACCTACTCCTATTATGATAATTCTTTTGTCGGACTCAGATAAAATATAAACGCCAGCAGCAAATCTAATGCTGATGTCAAAAGGTATCCTCTGCCCGCAATTTCGTCATAAGTATAACATAGCTTCCGCTCTATCACAACGCGCAAGAACAAAAAACTCTTGACTTTACCCGATTTAAATGTTATTTTGTGACCAAACCGAATAACTAAAGGCTATGACAAGGAATAGTAATCAGATGCTCCGAGCGCAGAGAGCTGCCGGCTGGTGTAAGGCAGCGGAAGAAGTCTGACGAACTCGCCTTCGAGCTTCTGCCTGAACAATAAGTAGGCGCAGACGGATCCTCACCGTTACAGGAGGAAGGATAACACCGGCAATGCCGAATATCCGTTGAGTGCACGTTTTATCGTGAATTAGAGTGGTACCGCGCAGAGTTAATTTCAGCTCTTCGTCTCTAAACAGAGGCGAAGGGCTTTTCTTTAGTATATTAAAAATGGAGGGTTTGCAAATGACGATGAACTACCAAAAATACCAGAAGCAGTATTTCCCGGCTCCGGCAGGCAATTCTGACTGGACAAAAAAAGATTCCATAGACAAGGCTCCCATATGGTGCAGCGTTGACCTGAGAGACGGCAACCAGGCGCTTATAATCCCCATGAGTCTTGATCAGAAGCTCAGCTTCTTTAAGCTGCTTACGGAAGTCGGTTTTAAAGAGATAGAAGTCGGATTTCCTGCGGCATCCGAAACAGAATTCGAATTTTTGCGTACACTTATAGAAAAAGATCTTATTCCGGATGACGTAACGGTTCAGGTACTTACACAGGCCCGTGAGCATATAATAAGAAAGACTTTCGATGCTTTAAAGGGCTGCAAAAACGCTATCGTTCACGTTTACAATTCCACTTCTCTTGCACAGAGAGAGCAGGTTTTCCATAAATCAAAAGAAGAGATCCTTGAGATCGCCGTAAACGGCGCAAAGCTTTTAAAACAGCTTACAGAGGAATGCGGTGAGAAATACCGTTTTGAGTACAGCCCCGAAAGTTTTACGGGAACAGAGCCGGAATATGCCCTCGAGGTATGCAACGCCGTTCTTGATGTATGGCAGCCGACAGCCGACAGAAAGGCCATAATCAACCTTCCCAGCACTGTTCAGCTTTCCATGCCTCACATATACGCGAGCCAGATAGAATATTTTAATAAGAATCTCAAATACCGGGATAATGTTGTACTTTCACTCCATCCTCACAACGACAGAGGAACGGGAATCGCCGATGCGGAGCTTGGAGTACTTGCCGGTGCAGACAGGATAGAGGGAACACTTTTCGGAAACGGTGAGCGCACCGGAAATGTGGATATAATAACCCTTGCGATGAATATGTACTGCCAGGGCGTTGATCCCAAGCTGGACTTCTCCGATATGCCTCAGCTCTGCGAGCATTACGAGGAATTCACCAACATGTCTATTCCTGAGAGAGAGCCCTATTGCGGAGCACTTGTTTTCGCAGCGTTCTCCGGTTCGCACCAGGATGCCATCGCCAAGGGAATGCAGTATCGTCTCGACAAGAATACGGACAAGTGGACTGTTCCGTATCTGCCGCTGGATCCCACCGATATCGGCAGGAACTACGATGCGGACGTAATAAGAATAAACAGCCAGTCCGGCAAGGGCGGCGTAGGATATATCTTAGAGAGAAACTTCGGACTTCATCTGCCGCCGAAGCTTCGTGAGGACATGAGCTACAAGGCAAAATCCGTCTCCGATCATCTGCATAAAGAGCTTAAGCCGGATGAGATATTCGAGCTTTACAAGAAAAACTACGAGCAGAAGACAAGCCCGTTCAACATCGAGGACTTCCACTTTACACGTCCCGAGAAGGATGTATTCGAGGCAAGCATAACAAGCATCTTCAATGGCAGTGAGCCAAAAGTTACCACCGCCCGCGGCAACGGTCGTCTCGATTCCGTAACAAACGCCATCAAGAAGGCATGCGATATAGACTTCACCCTTACCACGTATCATGAGCACGCTCTTTCAAAGAGCTCACATTCAAGGGCTATCGCGTATGTGGGCATCGAGGATGTCAACAGCAACGCATTCTGGGGCTCGGCCGTTCACACTGATATCATACAGGCATCGGTAATGGCCCTTGTATGTGCCATAAATAATAGTTTGAGCTGATAGGGGCTCAAAGGCGAAAATTCACTTACAAGCTTGCTTATAAGAGAATTTTGATCAACTAAAAATCGGGGCTGTAGCAATTCATCTAACGCTGCAGCCCCGAATTTTTTTGACATTTTGACTTCAATATTTCACACAATTTTTCAACAATTTGTACTTTTAAGATTTCTAACTAAACTTTCTAATAATTTATGCTTTTGAACTTTCAAATAAAACTATTCAACGCAGCAATTATGCTACAGAGCTCTTAACACATTTATCAGCCGGGAAGCTCTTAACCTCAGCACTCTTATTGTAATTATAGAATCCTATGCCGGTCTTTCTTCCAAGCCATTTTCCTCTTACCATCTTACGAAGAAGCGGATGCGGTCTGTACTTCGGATCACCAAACTCATTATAAAGCACTTCCATGATAGCAAGGCAAACATCAAGTCCTATAAGATCTGCTGTTGCAAGGGGTCCCATCGGATGATTAGATCCGAACTTCATTGCATTATCAATATCCTCTACCGTTGCGGTTCCCTCTGAATATATAGCAATTGCTTCGTTTATCATGGGAAGCAGAATTCTGTTTACGACAAATCCCGGGCTGTCATTTATCTTTACGGGAACCTTGCCTATTTCCTCTGAAATTCCTACTATTCTGTCAACCAGCTCACGTGGTGTATTGACGCCTGCTACAACTTCTATAAGCTTCATAACCGGTGCGGGATTGAAGAAATGCATTCCGATTATATGACGCATAGCACATGAATCCAGCTCCGTAATTGAAAGCGAAGATGTGGTTGATGCAAAGATGCAATCGCTCTTGCATATCCCCTCTAACTGCAGGAATATCGATTTCTTTATATCCATATCCTCTGCAACTGCCTCAACTATAAGATCGCAATCCGAACATATTTCCTGCGTGCCTGTCGTTATCTTTGATAAGATCTCATCTGCTGCCGCCTGTTCCATCTTACCCTTTGCAACTCGCTTGTTAAGTGCTGTCTCAATGCTGTTCTTTCCCTTCTGCGCCTTTTCCTCCGATCTTGCGCAAAGACAAACTTCATATCCCTTAGCCTGAGCAAAAGCCTGTGCGATTCCTACGCCCATGGTGCCTGCTCCGATAACACCAACCTTCATTGAAAAACTCCTCCTAAAACAGTAATGTGTGTTTGGTTATTGTTAATTTTTTAACTCTTTTTCGCGAAATAATTGTTAATTTTTTAACCAATGACCGCATTATATCACTGTGTTAATTAAATAACAATACCTAATTTGAAATTTTTGATATTTTTTTATCAGATTTGTTATTTTTCTATCACTACTGTTATTTTCTTGTCAACGTCAAATGTCTCATTTGAATTACCAATGAAAAAATTAGCCAAAAGATGCCTAACGTATTTGGTTGAATTGCCGCCACATAGAAATTCCCGTAAACATGGTTTCTGCATAACGGCTTATTGCGCAAAAACGCCCCGGCATCGAATCAACGACACCGGGGCGACCGTATTTTAAATATTAAAATTCTTAGATTCTGGCTACTCCGCTCTTTCTGGCAGCTTCAGCTACAGCCTTTGCTACAGCCGGTCCTACCTTCGGGTCGAATGCCTTCGGGATGATGTAGTCAGCGCTAAGCTCGCTATCAGGAATAAGATTTGCGAGTGCCATAGCAGCAGCCATCTTCATCTCTTCGTTTATATCGCTTGCTCTTACATCGAATGTTCCTCTGAAGATTCCGGGGAATGCAAGCACGTTGTTTATCTGGTTCGGGAAGTCACTACGTCCTGTTGCGATGACAGCAGCTCCGCCGGCCTTTGCATCTTCCGGGAAGATTTCGGGTGTCGGGTTAGCGCATGCAAAGATGATAGCATCCTTGTTCATCGTCTTAACCATGTCAGTTGTAACTGTTCCGGGAGCTGAAACGCCGATGAAGATATCTGCGCCCTTGATAACATCTGCAAGAGTGCCCTTCTCCATGTTTCTGTTTGTCTCTTTAGCCATCTCCTCTTTTATCCAGTTGAGACCTTCACGTCCCTCATAGATAGCGCCCTTACGGTCTGTCATAACGATGTTCTTGAAGCCTGCGCTGAGAAGAAGCTTAACGATAGAGATTGCTGCTGCTCCTGCTCCTGATGTAACAACCTTTACATCCTCTTTCTTCTTTCCAACTACCTTAAGTGCGTTGGTAAGACCTGCAAGAGTGATAACTGCTGTTCCGTGCTGATCATCGTGGAAGATCGGGATATCACATTTCTCTTTAAGCTTTCTCTCTATCTCGAAGCATCTCGGAGCTGAAATGTCCTCAAGGTTGATTCCGCCGAATGATCCTGACATAAGATAAACCGCGTTAACAAACTCGTCTACGTCTTTTGTCTTAACGCAAAGCGGGAAAGCATCTACTCCACCGAATGATTTGAAGAGGACACATTTTCCTTCCATAACAGGCATTCCTGCCTCAGGTCCTATATCTCCGAGACCGAGAACTGCCGAACCGTCTGTGATAACCGCACAGAGGTTGTGTCTTCTTGTGAGCTCATAGCTCTTGTTGATATCCTTCTGGATCTCAAGGCAAGGCTGCGCAACGCCAGGCGTATATGCAAGGGAAAGATCTTCCTTGTTAGCTACGGGAACCGTAGAAATAACCTCGATTTTACCTTTCCACTGCTCATGCAGCTTGAGTGATTCTTTTGCGTAGTCCATGATTACGTAACTCCTTTCAATAATGTTGGCCATTTATTAAAACCCTTTTGGTTTACACATTAACTGATTATAGCACAGTTTTTACAGGGCTCAAAGCCAAAATTTCATTACTGTTCCTTATTTTAGTTTTTTGTACAGATTGGCAGCGTTGCTCCGCCAAAAGGCATCGCGATAACTCTTGCTTCGTCGCCGTATTTCTTCATGGCATCGTCAAATGCCTCCTGGGCGCTGTGATATGGATCCATAAATATGCTTCTTACAAAATCGTCATCCATTTCCGATACGAGATCGATATTGGCATATTCAAGTATCATCGCTATTGCCGCCGCCTTATGACCGCCGAGCTGGAAGTCTTTTCCGATTCTTTCCACCATGGAATGAGCCGTCGGCGCATTTACGAGCCATTCCTCGAATTTCGCACTTCCAAGGCCTTCGTTGCATGCTCCGATAACGATTATCGTACCGCCATCCTTAACGGCATGCTTCGCGTTATCAAGTGCCTTCTGCGTCTGGTAAAGATTCGCATCCTTCGGCGCGCCGCCCTGTGAAACAAGGACGATATCCGCCTTTTCGGGGATAGGCTTGCGGTACATCTTATCAAGATATGCACATGCATCCCTGTGTGCCTTAACACAATCGCCTGCTGCCGCATATACGATATGCTTATGCTCATCAAGAACGGCATTGACTATAAAGTGCAGCGGGCATATCCTGCCGGCCTCTTCTATGTCCTCACGTATGGGATTGCCCTCAAGCTTTCCGGCACACGCGTCGTTTGATACCATTCTGCTATGATTAGCCTGTATTGCCGCCGGCGTGGAGACTCCCGGCATAAGTGCCTTGGCGCCTCCCGAATATCCCGCAAAATAGTGGAATTCGACGTTTCCCAGAGCGATCCTGAAATCAGCCTCTGCCACAACTCTTGTTATATCCACCGGTGTACCGCCCGACGTCGTTCCCAGATGAACGCAGTCCTCAGGTGTGCTGTCCATGCACTTTACTTCGCTGTAGGCGCGTTCACCCACAAGATGCTTCATCTCTTCTTCTGTCTGCTTGCGGTGTGAACCGAGTCCGAAAACTATCGTGATATTTTCTTTCGGAACGCCTGCCGCATAAAGCTCATCCAGCACAGACGGAACCACATCGAAGCTCGGAAGCGGTCTTGAAATATCGCTTGTGATGATAACGATCTTCTGATCTTTATTGACAAGCTCGCCAAGCTTCGGTGAACCTACGGGATTTTCCAGCGCGTAGTCTACTGCATCCTTACCATGTCTCTTATGCTCCATGGGATTGGACATGAGGATATCAACAAGATTTTTATCGGGAACGTCTACTGTCTGAACGCCCTTTCCATATCCGAATTCTATCTTCATATTGTCCCTCTTACTTTTCTTCTATTGTCGCACCGTGTCTCAGTGCCTTAACGACGGGAAGCTCTTCGCCCGAAAGGAAACGTATAAGCGCGCCGCCGGCCGTGCAGATGTAAGACATCTTGTCTTTCAGATCATATTTTTCGGTAGCCGTTACGCTGTCGCCGCCGCCGATAAGGGTATAACCTTCGCAATCGGCAAGTGCAAGCCAGACGCCCTTCGTGCCGTATTCCGTGATCTCTTCCTCAAATATTCCCATCGGTCCGTTTACGCAGACAGTCTTCGCATTAAGTATAAGCTCACGATATTCCTCAACAGCCTCGTGTCCTATATCAACAAGACCAACGTGGCTTGGGATCTCGCCGACCTTTGCTTCTTTTCTGACGCCGTCCTCAACATAAGCAAGATCCTTCGGAAGAACGATCTGTGATTTATATTTTTCGTAAAGCGGCTTTATCTTCTCAATCCAGTCCTCATAGTTGGACTTGCGGATAAACGCAAGGCTGCCCTCGCCGATGTCCTCTCCTGCCGCCGCAAGAAGAATGTTCGCAACAAGGCCTCCCGTAAGAACCGTATCAGCTATGCCGCGGCTCAGAACTGTCTCCATCATCATAAACGCGTCTGATATCTTCGAACCTCCGAGAACGAATACGCACGGATGCTCCGGAGTCTCCATAACCTTAGATACGGCTCTGTACTCCTTCTCGAAAAGTCTGCCCATTGCCGACGGCATTACCTGCTCAAATCCGCAAAGCGTAGGCTGATCCCTGTGGGCTGCCGCAAATGCGTCGCATACATATATGTCGCCCAGAGGTGCAAGTGTCCTTACAACGTGAGTCTTCGCCTGCTCCTCGTGAGTTAAGCGCAGCTTCATCTCAAACAGAGTCTGCTCCTCTGATTCGAAACGGACATTGTCAAGAACCAGGATCTCGCCTGCTTTAAGTGCTTTTATCTCGGCTCTTGCAGCCGGTCCGCAAACGTCGTCTATAAATTTAACAGGGCGTCCAAGAAGCTCCTGAAGCACCTTTGCGTGGGGTCTCGTGGTGTAAAAATTCTTGTATTCTATGTCGCTTCCCTGATGCGCCATTACTACAACCTTGGCTCCCTTGTCGGAAAGCTCCTTTAATGTGGGGGCACATGCCTGAATTCTGTTGATGCTCTTTAATGTGTCTGTCGTCTTATCGACGGGCTGGTTCATGTCAACACGGCAGAGCACTGTTTTTCCGTTAAAATCAAATTCATCGAGGGTTTTTATTCCGAAATGCATAAATTCTCCTTTATACAAAACGGGCAAGGCAAAGCGCCTTGCCCGAATATGTTAGTATACGGT
>CAYMAY010000051.1:1879-11916 GCA_964388555.1 uncultured Lachnospiraceae bacterium | reverse complement strand
TCAAGATCAAGAGCCGTTATATTATCGAGAATATCGATAGGATATTCGGTAATTTCAATGTTTTTATAAGCAGGGTTAAACTCAGAAATATATTGAAAGAAAATGCGGATATCGTAAGCGTATTTTATGCGGGTACTTGTAGCCGTAGTCGTGCTTATTCCCCGAAAAAAATCAGAAGCAAACCGCGGCAGTGTTTTTAAAACCTCGCGAAGCTTAAGTGTGTTTTCTATGTCTGTCTGACTGTGATAGGATCTTATTTCGCTCATTGGAGCTCCTTTTTAATCTGTTTCTTTAATATCAATATTAGGACTATTTATCGAGAGTACTTATATAATATTGAATGCACTCGATTTTTTTGCCCAACTATTCGAAAAACCTGCGTTTTCCGAATAGTTGGATTTATCTGTATATTACTCTTTTTTCATAACATGTCAAGCTTGTCACAATATTTTTCTGTTTGCGAATAAAGGTTTTCTGTCCGACATAAAACTTTAATATCACCGCTATGTGTGGATACGGCATAGACGCAGCTTTTTTTATAAAAATAACCCGCCGCGTACATTGCGACGGGAAATCGGGAGGGAAAAACAAAAATTTTGTTTTGGGTTAATCTTAATTCAGTGATACAAGCCATTTATTGCATGCATCAAGTCTTTTATCTTCATCATTTATCATATCTATATGAGGCTTTTCTTTATTTGTATCTTTAAGAAGTACAACTGCCACCCTGAACCCACTGCCCTGTTTCGGGCTGCAGGGCGCACCGTGAAGCGTTGTCTCGTATAAGGCAACACCCTGGCCTGCCGGAAGGTAAAAGGCTTCCAGATCATTTTTATTAACCGAGTTTTCAATAATATTCTGACGCGGCGCAACATACAGGATCACATCATCAGCCGCTATATTCAATTCGCATCCGCGGTGATATTCCAGTGAGCTTATACTATCGTCAGTTCCGTTGCAATACCCTACTTCTATTGCGAGGCCGCCGAAAAAATTGCTGCAAAGCGTCCGGCTAATCTCAGAATTTTCTAAATCTTTATCAGATGCTTTATAAATAAACCCTTCTGATGGTATTTCGCTTGTTTCACAAAGTGTATCCAGCATCTGTGAAAAATCAAAACCATCGAGTATATATCCGTATTTTTCAAAACTTGTATCTTTTATTGACTTTATTTCCACTTCAAACATTCCCTTCAGTAATTTCTCTCAAATAAGGAATTGAGGCTGCGGCTCCGTTTTTTCCTACTGCAAATGCAGCCGCTATCGAGGCTATGTCCATTGATTTTTGTATGTCGTCGTTTTGGGAGATCATTGTTACAAAATAGCCTAAAAATGTGTCGCCGGCTCCGGTAGTGTCTACAACATTTGTTTTATAGCATTTCTGAGTAAGACTACGGTTACGATCTTTATATATGGAGCCTTTGCTTCCAAGTGTCAGAACAACATGCAGTCCGCTGTGTTTGGAAACAAGAGCATCACTGAGAAATTCAAAAGAACTTTGACCTTCCGAATCTTTTATGTCCAGTATCTGAGCTGCTTCGATCTCATTAAGGATCAAATAGTCGATCTTATCTAAGTCCACATCGCGAAGCTTTTCGTTCATGGGAGACGGATTCAGTACTATCTTCATCCCTCTTTCATGAGCCTGTTCAACAATATACGGAACATCATTTATCTCATTTTGCAGAACGATAAAATCGCCACTATTAAAATTTTTGAGGACTTCATCTATATATGACTTTTCTATGGAAGTATTCGCACCGGAATACAGCAAAATACAGTTATCACCTGTCGTATTTCTTTGGATGATGGCATGTCCTGTCCTCATATCATCGCAAACATGGACATATTCGGTATTTACTCCGGCATCATTTAAATATTTTAGTAAATGCGTTCCGTCTTTGCCTATGCATCCGGCGTGATAAACTTCGCCGCCGGCTTTCGAAAGCGCAACGGCCTGATTAAGGCCTTTTCCGCCAACAAATTCGTTAAGATCTAACGATGATAGGGTTTCTCCTGCCATTACAAAATGCTCAACATCGTATGTATAATCAATATTTAATGAACCAAATACAAGTATTTTCATGTTCAAGTCCTCTTCGATTAAAATTGATAACTATCATGAAGGGCTGTGTCAATTTCGGACACAGCCCAATGACATATTACTTTAACATTCCGTTTTCTTCATACATAGCTAATATTTCATCAACATTATCGCTTGTTATGATCGTGGGATCCACAAGGATCTGTGTGCCTTCTGTGTCCTCACCTGTCATCATGCTGTAAAGCGCTGCTGCTGCTTCTTCCGCTATCTTGTTGCAGTCCTGTAATGCCGTAGCTGTCATGGTTCCGTCTTTGATAGCATTGCAGCCGTTTGCAAGACCGTCAATTCCATAGAACTGGAGAGTTTGTGTATCATATCCTGCTGCTTCGCATACCTCGATACATCCAACAGCCAGATCGTCATTACTGCAGAATATCGCATCAAAATCATCTTCGCCGAATCTCTGAGTCCAGTCTTCCATTATCGACATGCCGTTTTCTTTCTGCCAGTCAACGGCGTTCTGCTCGGATAATATTGTTACATCACTTCTTCCTGCATCTTCAAGAGCTTCAAAGAATCCGTTTTTGCGATCCAGTCCGCATGTATCTCCCGGTCCCGGAATAACAAGCATTTTTGCGTTTTCGGGTAATTCTTCAGCGGCAACTTCTCCAAGGCTGTAACCAAGATTATAGTTGTTCAGACCTACATAAGTTACAACGCCGTCTGCCTCATGGGTCTTGTTTGTTAACACGGCATAAATTCCATTATCTTTTGCTTCCTGGAACTGCTGGGTAAAGACTGACTCTGTAGGAATATCAACGATCATTCCGTTATATCCACCTGTTTCCGCAAGCTCGATCATTGAAAGAACGTTGCTGTCATCGCCTTCAATATCAAAAATATCGCATGTAACATCCGGATAATTATTCTTTAACTCCTGCTCTGTCGCATCTGCAAGCCAGGAATAAAATGACTGGGCTTTGTTTGAGCATCCTATAAGAACTTTATATTTTGCATCTGCTGTACTGCTGCTGGAACTTCCGCTGCTTGAGCTTCCGCTTTCGGCCGTTGATCCACCTCCAGCACATCCTGTTAACATCATCGCTCCTGCAAGACATATGGCTGCTGCACTAACTAACTTTTTCATTTTACTTTCTCCTTTTGATTTTTTTATTCTTAGACAGAGTATCAAATGTAAGTGCCAATATGATTATCACACCCTTTGTTACCTGCTGATAATAAGAACCAAGACCAACTAAATTCAGGATATTTGTTAAAAATCCCATTATTGTCGCACCGATCAATACGCCGCCGACAGTACCAACACCGCCTGAAAAACTGGTGCCGCCGATAACCGCAGCCGTGATGGCATCGCCGTGATAACCTTCAGCTGTGTTAGGAATGGCTGAATTAACTCGCGCGATCTGAAGAACTGCCGCAATTCCCGTCAAGATGCCGCCTATTAAAAAGGTAAGGATAAGTGTACGACTCACTTTTACACCGGAAGCGTTTGCAGCACTTACGTTTCCGCCTACCGCAAATATACTTCTTCCTAATGTTGTTTTATTCATGATGATCGCACAGCCAATAGCGCATGCAATAAGTATGATTACCGGAAGAGGAATCGGTCCTATATATGTAGTTGATATAACACTGTAATTTCCGATTTCATATGTTGCCTCACCGCCGGTGTATAAGAAAGCGGCGCCTCTTGCTATATAATCAACAGCCATTGTCGTAATAAATGCCGTAAGACCTACCTTTGCCACGAATAATCCGCTTAAAAGCATACATGCACAGCTTATTGCTAAAGCAACCAAAATGCCAAGGAAAAGCGAACCGCTCGACAGATACACCTGAGCCGAAACCATTCCGGCAAATGCTATAACAGAACCGGCAGACAGATCTATCTGTCCCGAAATAATAAGCAGGCTTTCCATGAGTGCAAGGGTTCCCGTAACACTGATCTGCCTAAGAACATTTGTTATGTTTTTTATCGACATAAATGACGGAACCAATATTGTACCGATGACAAGAAGCGCGATCAGCACAAGTCCGATACCGTAATTTTTTAATAATTTTCTTAATATCTCTTTTGATTTTGAAGTTTTAACCTCTTCGTTCATAGCTCCCACTTTCTCCTTATACTTATTATGCTGTGTGCTCGCCGCCGGTAGCCTGGCCTATGACGTTTTCCATAGTCATATCTGCTTTTTCCACCTCGCCCGTTACACGTCCCTTATACATAACAATTGCCCTGTCGCACATTCCGACAAACTCCGGTGTTTCGGAAGAAATCATGATAATACCTTTTTTTGCTTTGGCAAGCTCTGCCATCAAATTATATATTTCGTATTTAGCGCCGACGTCTATTCCTCTTGTGGGCTCATCCAGAATAATAATATCCGCCTCCGTCATAAGACATTTTCCCAGAACCACCTTTTGCTGATTACCGCCGCTTAGTGTCTGAGTGATACTTTCCAGGCTCGGAGCCTTGACGCTCATCTGTTCAAACAGTTCGTTTGTCCGTTTCCTTTCCTTTCGCTGTTTCAGAAAACCTCCGTTTGATATTTTGTTCAGGCTGGAAAGGGAGATGTTTTCTTTTATATCGCGGCACAAAATAAGTCCAAACCTTCTTCTGTCCTCTGATGCCATTACGATTCCGTTTTCTATCGCATCGGAAACGCTCTTTAAATGAACTTCCTTCCCTCTTATAAATATTTTTCCACTATCCGCTTTATCAAGGCCGCACAGGATTCTCACAACCTCGGTACGTCCCGCACCCATCAATCCTCCGAGACCGAAAATTTCTCCCTCGTGTACGGTAAATGAAACATCGTAAATCCTGCTTTCTTTCGATGTGAGGTGTTCTACCCTGAGAAGCTCATCGCCTATTTCGTTTTGCTTTTCGGGGTAAATATTCTTTATTTCACGACCGACCATGTACTTGACAAGCGAATTATCATCAAATTCCGAAGCAGGCGCTGTTTTGATATGTCTGCCATCACGCATTACCGTGATATAATCTGCTATTCTGAATATCTCATCCATTTTATGTGAGATGTATAAGATCGTAAGTCCTCTTTCTTTAAGCAGACGTATTTTTTTAAACAGTCTCTCCACCTCTTCGTTCGATAGTGCCGACGTAGGTTCATCCATGATAAGAATATCTATATTCTCCGATACTATGGATCTTGTGATTTCCAGAAGCTGAATATCTGAAACCGATAAATCTTTAAGAAGCGCTGTCGGATCGTAGCCGAGCTCCTCATTCTTTAAGATCTTTCTTGCCTCTGCCCTGGATTTTTTCCAATTGATAAAACAGCCTTTTTTCGGTTCTCTGCACAGCATCAGATAGTTTTCGACGCTCATTTCCGGCATATATGAAAGCTCCTGATATATCATGGCTACTCCGCTGTCTTTCGCATCCGATGCTGTTTTGAATTTCTTTTCGACATCGTCAATATAAAATTTTCCGCTGGTCGCCTGATAAGAACCGTTAAGAATTTTCATCAGAGTCGATTTGCCGGCACCATTTTCTCCCATAAGCACATGTACGGTACCTTTTTTGATGCCGAAACTGACATCATCAAGCGCTTTTACTCCCGGAAATTCCATACTTATTGATTCGAATCTTATCTTATATTCTTCTGTCAAGGCTTCTCCCCCTTTCGTATGATGATCTTATTTTTATCATTTTCACCTTACAGTAAATTCATAAGTTCCGGACGTTACCCGGATCTTAACGTTCTTTTGGTTTTTAGGTGTGCATCTTATAATCCGGCTCGACCTTTGTATAACGGATCCGTTTTTATAGACAATATCTGCCGAGTTGATTTCTGATGTCAGGTCTTTTACCGGGATATAAATATCCGCCGTACAGTTGAACGGTATTTCAACCTTCATGACAATGCTGCCATTTTTCTTTTCCCAACTGCTTTTCACAAGACCGTGTATTGTTTCGAGACTGCAATCTACGTGATTTAACCCTGTTGGAATAATCGGCTTTATGATAATGTTTTTGAACCCCGGCTGGTCTTCATCCGGCTGTATTCCGCCGAGATACTTATGAAAGCAAACGCCTACTGCTCCGTTCATCGGGTGATTGCGCGAAGACATTCCCATAACCGGACTTCCGGTTTCAGCCTTCTCCCATCGCTCCCATATGGTTGTTGCCCCGTTTTCTATCATGTATCCCCAACTCGGATAAGTTCTTTGGTTAAGCAGGTCGTATGCAAGATCCTCTTCTCCGTTTTGGAACAGTACCTCTATCGCATATCTCGTGCAAAGATTTCCGGTAGTCAAATGAGTACCTCTGCTCTTTATGTCGTCGACAATGTTTTTAAGAACGTCCTTTCGATCCCCCTCAGGTACAATATCCAGGTAAAGCGGGAAAATGTTGCCTGCCTGACTGTTTTTTGCATAAAATTTTTTCTCTGAGTTATACCATTTCTTTTGAAATGCGTCCTTTGTTTTTTCGGCTTCCTGCAAATAAAATGCTTCGTCCTCTGAATTGCCGCAAACTCTTGCCATCTTTGCCATCAGGATGCAATCGTAATAAAGATATCCGGTTCCCATAAGTACTGTCGGAGTGATAAGGGACACCGCGCCGGAGCCTGTGCTGTTCATATCGGTTCCCTCTATCGGACCAGCCCAGTCACCCATTTGCGAGTATCTCATGATATAGTCATCGGAATTTCTGACAAGATATGCTATCCAGCGTTTCATAGCATCATAATTTTTCTCGATTATTTTTTTATCGCCGTATTGCAGATATACATTCCACGGTATAAGCAGAAATGATGTACTTACCGGGTCGGCAGGTCTCATTCCGTATTTTATAAACGGTGCAGTATCTGTTATAGCTCCTGTTTTTACGCCCTGTGCATCTCTTATATCCTGGAGCCATTTGAAATAAAGCTGCGGAAGTCTGAAATTGTACAATGCACACTCATTTCGCACTGTCATATCATTCAGCCAGCCAAGTCTTTCGTCTCTCTGCGGACAGTCCGTCGGGATACTATGCAGATTGCTTCCCTCCGTCCAGTTGATAACCTCATAGATGCGGTTCAGCAGTTCATTGTCACAATTAAAATTTCCTATCATTTTTACGTCAGACCTTACAACACATCCGACAGCTGTATCAAATGACGGCTTATGAGTGAGGCCGAATATTTGAACATATTGAAATCCGTGATAAGTAAATCTCGGTTCGTAAACAACTTCTGCATCATTTTTGGTAATGTATTCGTCCGTTTGTCTGGCGTTTCTCAGGTTTTCCTGATCAACGCTATGATCGGGTTTAACAACCTCGGCATACTTTAATGTAATATGTGTTCCGGCAGGCTCTTTTATTTTTATTCTTGCCCATCCGGCAAAATTCTGTCCGAAATTTAATGTATAGCTGCCGTCACCGACCTCGTATATTTCTTTAACGGGCAATTCCTTTACAATACGTATAGGCTCTAAATACTGCGCCCTGATCACTCCGGGATAAGGTTCTCTTTCGATAGCCGGATACCACTTATCGTCCATAATATAATCCGGCATATCCCAATCTTTTATCTCGTTTCTTGCATCATAAGATTCACCATTGAAAACACTGTTTGCCTGAATCGGTCCGTTTATCGCGAAATACCAATTAGCCGGAATGCTGTATATCCACTCTTCTGTTCCGTCCTCATATCTGAGTAAGATCTGTGCAGAAAAACTGCTTTCGCCCCAGCCATCGTAATCTCTTCCTGCTTTTATGGCGTGCCAGCCTTGACCGCAATCAAGTCCTATCGCATTTTTACCGTTCTTTAAAAATTTATCTATTTTGTAAGAAGCATAAACAACGGTCTTATCCATATCCGTGTTCGCATTGTTAAGAACGATATCTTCGACTCTCTTTCCGTTAACTGTTAAAACGTTATAACAGGGAGACGAAATAAAAGCCATTGCGCTTTTGACGTTCTTTTTTACATCAATTATCGTGCGATACAGACATGCCGGACGATCAAAAAACGAACAGCCGATCCATTTGTCTTTCCACTCACCATGTAGAAGACCTGTAGTAAATGAGGCAATTTTGCTTTCGACATAGGTACCGTCTTCACACTCTACCGTTACTTTTACATAATAAGTAGTTGCGCTTTGAAGCTCCTGTGTTCCACCGTAGGGAATATTATCCGAACTGTCGTTTCTGACGATTCCGCTGTCCCAGACATTGCCGATACCCAGTTTTGCACTGCTTTCACTGTCAGATACAATAATGCGATATGATCTTTGTGCGCCGACAAGATCATTATTGTTGGCAGCGCACCAGCTGAATCGCGGTCTTTCCATATCAAGCCCGACCGGATCATCCATGTACTCGCATAAAACGTTAATTGTTTTCACTTGTTTTGTTCCTCCGTATTGTTTTAGCAGGATTCCCTGATTATAAGCTTCTGGTCAAGAGTTATATGTTTCGGTTTCATACCGGCTTCGTAATTTTCTATAAGCTCCCACATGCCCTCTTCCATTTTGTTCCTATCCTGATCTATCGTGGTAAGCGCCGGCTCCATATATGATCCGAAATCGATATTATCGCATCCGACTACTCCGATATCTCCCGGAATCTTGTATCCTTTCTCGCGGATCGCCTTTATAACACCTATTGCCAGTGAATCAGAGGAAGCTATGAACGCATCCGGCAGATCTACTTTTGCCTTTTTATCAAGCAGTTCTTTCATGTATGAGTAACCGTTTTTCATATGGCCCTTAACAAAGCTTTCGGAGATATAAACATCATCTTCGATAAATTCAAATCCATGTATCTTAAGAGCATCTACATATCCGTCGTACCTGTCCTTGACGTTTATAATTGAAAGGGGCTCTGAGATATAACCGATTTTTTTATAGCCCTTTTCCTTTAAAAATCCGACCGCATCTGACATTACTTTCTTGTTCTCAAACTGCACATATGAGACATCTGTCATATCCGTTCTTCTGTCGGCAAAAATAATACCCACGTCTTTATCTATCATGGATCTGATGTATTTCTCATCACCACATCCGTTGAAAACAATAACAACTCCCACATTATTTTTTATAAGGGTATTTATTGCTTCTTTCTCTTTCTGCAACGAATACTCGTAACTGACGATCAGTACGATATAATTTTCTCTGTTTGCACGTTCCATGAACGAGCTGATTATTCCTGAATAGAAGTTGTTTGACAGCTTCGGGATCAAAAGCCCGATGACCTTTCTGTCCTTTACCCGCATATTTCTGGCGGCATTGTTCGGAACATAATCAAGTTCTTTTATCGCCTCGCGAACACGCTCCGCAGTCTGTTCCGAGATAGATGCTGTCTCATTGATAACGTGTGATACCGTTCCTATCGTGACTCCTGCCAGTTTTGCAACGTCTTTAATTGTTGTGCGTTTCTTTGTATCTTTTTTATTCATAAGGTCATCTCCTGCTTTGTTAAAACGTTTTAAATATCATACCCTACCAGCGAATAAAAATCAAACAAAACAGTTGTTAAAACGTTTTAATGATTTTAATATACACATCACTATCTTGCTTGTCAATCACAATTATTAATTTTGGCAATTTACATATTTATCAAAAGATTTTTTTGTTAGAAATCACCTATCTGGATCAGCTGAGACAAGCTATCTTACCTGGTAAAAGCACTGATAAAAAATCCAATTGCTATAATAGTAAAATTTGTTTATAATTTTGCTATGAATCTTTTGATCTATATCATATGGAGGTTATGCTATGCCAGTAATAAAATCGAGTGCAGATCTTAGAAATAATTACAATGAGATATCTACATTTTGTCATGATTATCCTGAACCTGTTTTTATTACAAAAAATGGAAAAGGTGATCTTGCTGTTATGAGCATCGAGACTTATGAGGAACTGACTAGCCGTTTTGAACTTTACAGCCAAATAAAAGAAGGAATGGATGATATTGCATCCGGCAATATCCGACCATTTTCTGAAGCTATGGATGATA
>CAYMAY010000051.1:0-1779 GCA_964388555.1 uncultured Lachnospiraceae bacterium | reverse complement strand
GATGATACCAGGTTCAAAAGATCAAAAACTCCGATACGATCTTGCTTGTAAGAGGAGTTTTTGACCTTTGAGACCCGCAAAAACATCTTTTTTACCGGGTATTTTCGTGTATCTTCGATTCAAACTTTGATTTTCCGGACTGCTTCGGAATGGGCGTCGGATAATTCAGATCAAAGCATGCCGAACACAATCCGCCGGCTTCACGGGCCATTTGCTTTACACCATCGATACTTAAGTATCCGAGAGAATCAACACCTATGATCTTCGCAATTTCTTCCGTAGTGCAATGATTTGCTATAAGATTTTCCGGGCTGTCCACATCTGTTCCATAATAACATGCTCCTATAAACGGCGGCGCCGAAACACGCATATGTATTTCCTTAGCACCGGCATTTCTGAGGCTCTTGATGGTTCTTCGGCATGTTGTGCCCCTTACGATAGAATCATCTATAAGAACGATTCTCTTGCCTTCTATCACTGCTCTTATGGGATTAAGTTTTATATTGACTGCATCTTCTCTCATATCCTGTGAAGGTGCGATAAAGCTTCTTCCGATATATTTATTCTTAACAAATCCCGATTCATAAGGCAAACCGCTTGCCTTGGCATATCCCAGAGCGGCGTCAAGTCCGGAATCCGGTACGCCGATAACGATATCCGCATCAGCCGGATATTCCTTTGCAAGCAACTCTCCCGCTCTCTGCCTTGCCAGGTGGACGCTGCAGCCGTCTATAACCGAGTCTGACCTTGCAAAATAAATGTATTCGAATACACAGAGAGATTTCGGCGTTTTTCCGCAGCGTGAGGTATCACATTTAATACCGTCTGCGCTTACCGTGATAACTTCTCCGGGAAGAACATCACGAACAAACTGCGCCCCGATGGCATCAAGAGCGCATGACTCCGAGGCAAAGACAATGTCTCCGCAGGCAGTTTTTCCCATGCAAAGCGGTCTGAATCCGTGGGGATCTCTTGCTGCTATAAGTTTTGAGGGTGATGATAAAACAAGCGAAAATGCTCCCTGAAGTTTATCTGAAGCGGCTGCGACAGCCTCTTCGATAGTTGCTGATTTAAGACGTTCACGCACTATCATATACGCGATCACTTCCGTGTCGGTTGATGTATGAAAAATCGAGCCCTGGTTTTCAAGTGCGTTGCGCAGCTCAAAAGAATTTGTAAGGTTTCCGTTGTGGGCAAGGGCAAGGGTTCCCTTTATATGATTTATAATTATAGGCTGGACGTTTCGCTTGGAATCACCTCCGGTTGTACCGTATCTCACATGGCCAACGGCGATATTTCCTTCGCCCAGCTTTTTAAGCTTGCTTTGTGTAAATATCTCATTTACAAGTCCTGTTTCCCTAAGGGAGTAAAATACACCGTCGTCGTTTACGGCAATTCCGGCACTCTCCTGCCCTCTGTGCTGCAGTGAATAAAGTCCGTAATATATTGATGAAGCCAGATTCTTTCTTTCGTTTGAAAAAATTCCGAATACACCGCATTCCTCATGCAAATTGCTCATCTTAGATAGCCTCCAAAGTAAAATTATTTAGCCGTTCCGACAGCAGACATACACTTGCTGTCGCAATATGCATTTTCACAACCAAAAAAGGAGCCCGTACAGGCATAGCTATACCTGTATGAACTCCTTTGCTCACCTAAAGAAATTTAACACCTGCAAAAAACATTGTCAAGTGTTCGATTACTGTGAAAACAATTAGACACATACTAGTATATCTGTCTGCAAATAACTCGACCAAATAACTTGCCTGAATTCCCATC
>CAYMAY010000050.1:0-11932 GCA_964388555.1 uncultured Lachnospiraceae bacterium | reverse complement strand
TATATGCGATATAATGGTATTTTAAAAATTTTATTTAAACAATCGATACAGCAGCCACATAAATATCCATATAAACATCACCGCGACGAATACCGTGATAAACGTCTCAATATCAAAGCAGGATGTAAACGTCTTCATTACGAATACACCGTTTGTCTGGGTATCGTTGATGGTGAAGTTGCCGACAGATTCCTCGCTGGGCTGATAATACAGGGTGATTCCGTCGGAATCGGAGCTTCCCTCTTCCTTCACGGAAAGAGTAAGAGTCTGTCCTTTATATCCGATGATAGGATCCACATCGAATTTATGCAGCTTGCGGGCAAGAATATTTGCGCCCACATCCGAACCTTCTGATATAACTTCCCCTGTCGCTGCGTCAGAGATTGTAAGCTTTACAACGGTATTTGCGTAATCTCCCGATGGGTCGCATTTGATATAAAAGCCGTCGATCTCGTTTTCTTCGCACACGAAGGATTGCAGAACTTCGCCGTCGTCTTTTATTATACCAATGCTGCTGTATGTAGCGGTATTTACATTATTATCGTATATTTTATGAGTCCTGTCGGTAAAGCCGTACCATATTGAAAAAAGAATGACGGCTATAAGACCGATTATAACGGGTATTTTTTTCTTCATCATCTCTCCTGACGAAAATTTTAAATTTGAGCGTATTCCTTGCAATATACATCGGCAGGTCCGACAGCGCGGACATTGCCGTGCTCGAGCCAGACAACTCTGTCGCAAAGCTCTTCAACCTGACCGGCTGAATGGGATACGAACAGAAGCGTTGTACCGCCGTCGAGCATTCTCCTGATGCGTTCCTCGCACTTTTCCTGGAAACGGAAATCTCCTACAGAAAGAACCTCATCTACTATGAGAATATCCGGCTTTCCGATGGTTGCGATCGCAAAGGCAAGCCTTGAAAGCATTCCCGAGGAAAAATTCTTTACGGGAGTATCCATAAAGTGGTCGAGCTCGGAAAATGTGACTATATCGGAATAGTTATCTTCCATATACTCGTGGGAATATCCCAGGATCGCGCCATTTAAGAATACATTTTCCCTCGCCGTAAGGTCGAAATCGAAACCGGCGCCCAGCTCTATAAGAGGAGCCATTTCGCCGAATACCTGAACGCTTCCGATTGTGGGCTTAAGCACGCCGGCGATTACCTTAAGCAGCGTACTCTTGCCGCTTCCGTTAAGTCCGATAAGGCCGATGGCCTCGCCTCTTTTTACCTCGAAGCTGACATCCTTGAGCGCCCAGAAATCCGTATAGGATATCTGACGCTTGATCGCCTTTATAAAATACTCCTTCAGGCTGTTGACCTTTTCGGTTTCAAGGTTGAAGCGCATGGAGACATTATCAACTTTTACCATTATATCGTTTTCCATCATATACCTCGTATATTACAAAATGATACAGCATTGCTACGTGCTTTGCACTCTCGCAATGCTTAAAAACATTCGTAATCCGCTCATTTTTCTATGAAAAATGGCTACTTACTCATGTTTTTGCGGGTCTCAAAGTCAAAAATCCTCTTACAAGCAAGCTTGTATCGGAGTTTTTGACCTTTTGACCCTTGTATCTACAGGTCTAGAATGAAGGTATCCTGCTTCTTCGCGAAGAACAGAAGGCCGAGTGCAAGAACGGCAAATGCTTCTGCAATGCCGATAACAAGGTGGATCGGGTTGAGCATAGTGCCGTTGAGCATGAGATCACGGTACATCATAAGATAGTTCGTTATGGGATTCAGGCGGACTATCTTGTAAAGCCAGCTCGGAAGCAGGCTGAGGGCGTAAATAACAGGTGTAAGATACATAAACGCTGTTGTAAATACGCCGTACAAATGAATTATATCCCTGAATTTTACCGATGCGGCCGACAGAATAAATCCTATTCCGAGACAGAATAAGGAAAGAAATATCATCGGAATAAAGAATAAAACTGTGGTCCAGTGCATCTCCACGCCTGTAAACAGCATAACTATTATCAGTGCGCAATGGGACGCCAGAACGTTTATAACGCTGGAGACCACGCGGGAAAGCACGAACATATATTTAGGAATATATACCTTTTTCAAAAGTGATGCATTGTTGATTATGGCGGTCATTGCCGAATTTGTTGATTCCGAAAAGAAATTGTATATGACCTGACCGCTTAGGATGTATACGGGATAATTTTCAATATCAAACTTAAAAAGGTTTGAAAAAACTATCGACAAAACTACCATCATAAGCAGCGGGTTCAGCAGCGTCCACAGAACGCCGAGAACCGAACGACGGTATTTGATCTTAATATCTCTTGAAACCAGCTCTACAAGCAGAGGCCGGAATTTTTTGAAATTCTCAATATAAGTAGACAAGGTAAGTCCCTTTCTGAGGTTGATACGCCGCCCGTGGCGGCATGTTTATTTTCTTCGAATGCATTTGAGTATATAACATTTGTTCAAATGTCGCAACTGCCGTTCTTGAATCTGAACAGCAAATGAGTTTCACATTGTTAAATGACTCAGCGTCGTTTTGTGTGCGTTTTGCGCGTAAGTCTCTTTCGACCGCATGTGTACCATATTATAAATGCGATGGCTGCGGCGATAGCGATAACTGCGATCATTATAAGACAGTGCAGGAAATATTCGTCCGGCAGGATTGTTATGACGGGATCAGTCGCCGCGTCGAATATCCAGTAATCATTATTGAACATGACGTGATGGAAAAATACGAAGAAGCTATCCCACGAAACCGCCGCCATTATCCCAACGACGGAGGGCAGTGCAATGGTAAATATGCCTGTCCACAGTCTGTAAGAAAGCATTTTCTTCTTTATAGAAAGTATAAACGCGAGAACCGTCAGTGTGCCGCAGATTATCATCGCGTATTGCATAGCATGAAAAATACGCCGAACCTCTTCGAAATGGATCCGTCCGCCCTCCGACATCGCAAGCGTCGGAAACTGAAGGGTATCGGGACCGCCCAGGTTGTTGTAGTCGATCACCGCCTGATAATTTTCCAGGATCTCATCCTTCGTCATTCCCGTCGCTTCCGAAAGGGCGTAACGGTCTATATCCGCCTCATACAGAGGACGACAGTTCAATGTTACGGTAGTGGCGGCACATATTATAAATATCGCCGTAAAAAATCCGAATATAATGCCAAATAAATTTTTCATAACGGGGGAATTGTAACACAAAAGAAGAGAGCATAAAAGACTTAAAATCGGCAGCCGTTATAAAACGACCGCCGACTGTGGACTTTACTGATCACACCACGTGTGAACAGTTATCCGATGATATTTTAATTAAGAAATGATGGGGTAATTATTATTCGAAATATTCTGCTGCGTTATCGGGAGTGATATCTGCCATATCGAAGTATGTAAACTCATCTACTTCTTCGCCGTTTATCGTTTTGGCTGCAACCTCTCCGCAAAGATCACCGATGCTGGGCCAATCTTTATATACTGCGAAGGTCATGTAACCATCAGTTATGAGCTTTGAATTCCAGTCGCCCATGGAGTAAACGCCGTAGATTTCTGTCTCACCGTCTCTGCCGGCTGCCTTAAGTGCTTCAACGGCACCTGAGGCCATTTTTCCATCCATGGAAACGATGTAGTCGATTTCACTGTAGGTCTGGATCCAGTCCTCTGTTACACGCATTGCATTTTCAGCGGTCCATTTTCCGTCCTGACGGCTGAGAATCTGCAGATCCGTGCGTCCGGATTCCTCGATAGCTGCGTCGAAGCCTTCTTCCTGGTCGAGAGTTGCCTCACGTCCGGCGGTACCCTGAAGGTAGCAAACTGTTGCGCCTTCCGGAGCATTTTCTGCAAGATATTTGCCCTGAGCGTATCCTATATCGTACTCCTTGAAGCCGACAAACTTCCATTCGCCGCCGTCAGCCTCTGTTCCGACCATGTAAACGGGAACATTCGCAGCGTTGCATGAGTTTACGGCCGTTGTATTGCCGGAGGTATCAACGCCGATTATGAACATAACCTCAACACCTTTTGTTAAAAGAGTTTCTACGTTGTCGGACTGCTTTGCCACATCGAGGGCACTGTCAGCGGTAAACACTTCTACGTTCTTGCCGCCTATAGCCTCTTTGAACTCGTCAGATTCGCAGTAAGCGCGGAAGCGCTGGGTGCATTCGTAGCAGCAGTCGTCTGCGTCTGTCTGGTTTACGAAGCCGACTTTGATCGTATCGCCGGATGAAGCTGCATCAGACGATGCGGACGCTGCTGAAGAACTGCTTCCTGAAGAACTGCTTCCTGATGAGCTGTTTGAACCGGAGTTGCCGCAGCCTGCGAACATGCCTGCTGTTAATGATGCGATGATACCAAGAACCATAAGCTTTCTTTTCATGTTGTTCCTCCATTCGAAAATTCGTGATCTTAATAGTTTGTTTTATCATATGTCCGGCCGGGACTTGATATTTGAGTGTCAAAAGTGAATTTGGTTGTTTACAATATAATTAAGACTTCTTCGCGCGGCGAACCTGCGCATCTACTATAACTGCCAGTGCGATGATGACGCCCTTGGCTATCTTCTGGTAGTATGCCGAAACGTCAAGCTGAGTCATTATATTAAGAAGAACTCCGACGAAGAGCGCGCCGACAACTGTTCCGTATACCTTACCTACGCCGCCGTTCATTGATGTTCCGCCGATGATTGCGGCTGTTATTGCATCGAATTCGTACTGGTCGCCGCCGCTGGGCTGACCGGAATTAAGACGGCTCATGAGGAGAACTCCGCCGAGTCCCGCCGCAGCACCTGCGAACAGGAAAGCCTTTATCTTAACTCTTTTTGTGTTGATTCCTGACGAACGTGCGGCCACTTCGTTTCCGCCGACAGCGTATACGTGGCGTCCGAAGCGCATTCTGTTCATCATAAGCCAGTAAATTACAAGTACGACTACCATGATTAATATCGGCACGGGAACAGGTCCGATGTAACCCTGACCGAAAACGGTAAAGCTGCTGTCGAAGCCGGTAACGGGTTGTGCGTTCGTCATTGCGTTTACGGCACCTCTTGCTATGAACTGAGTCGCCAGTGTCATGATGAATGCCGGTATCTGAGCCGTTGTGATGACCCAGCCGTTCAGCAGTCCGAATGCTCCGCCGATAACAACGCCTGTTACAAGGGCAAGAAAGGCATTTCCTGTGTTCAGCATTACCATTGTTGATGTAACTCCGGCAAATGCACAGACGGAACCGGGAGAAAGGTCAACCTCTCCGGAGATGAGAACCATCTGGGAACCGAAGGCTATGATCATTACTATTGAATTCTGTCTTATTATGTTGCTTATATTGGTTACGGTCAGGAATGTGTCGCTCAAAAATGCCGCGACGACAATTGCCGCAATAAGTATAACGAATATGCCGAAACGACTGTACAGCTCGGCAAAGCTGAGTTTTTTCTTTTCCATTATTAAGCTCCTTTCGCTCCGTCTTTTTCGAAGCCTTTTACGGCAAGTTCCATGATTTTTTCCTGAGTTGCCTCTTTTGCATCAAGTTCGCCAGTGATCTTTCCTTGGGACATAACGGCTATGTGATCGCTCATACCCAGTATTTCGGGCATTTCCGAGGAGATCATTACGATGGCAACGCCTTCTGCGGCAAGCTGACACATAAGCTTGTATATTTCGTATTTTGCGCCGACGTCTATTCCGCGTGTCGGCTCATCCAGGATGAGAAGCTTCGGCGAGAGCAAAAGCCATTTTGCGAGAACGACCTTCTGCTGGTTTCCGCCTGAAAGTGAGGAAACAGGATTTTCGGGTGAAGCTATTTTTATCTGGAGCTTTTTAACCATTTCGGCAACGTTCTTCTTCTCCTGGCTGAGATCAAGGAAAATGCCCTTTTCCATGTTTTTCAGGTTGGCAAGTGAAATGTTCTCTCTTATGGAAAGGTCGAGAACAACACCCTCCATTTTTCTGTCTTCGCTTACCATCAGTACTCCGGAGTCTATCGCGTGCTGCGTGTCTTTAAAGCGGGTCTTTTCGCCGCAGAGATACATTTCGCCTGACTTTATCGGATCAAGACCGAATACCGCGCGGAAAAGTTCTGTACGACCTGCGCCCACAAGACCGGCAAAGCCTAATATCTCTCCTGCACGGACGCTTATGTTTACGTTTTCAAATTTGCCGCCTGTAAAATTCTTAAGCTCTAAGACGGTGTCTCCGATGGGGGCGGGAACTTTCGGGAACTGTTCTTTTATTTCACGTCCGACCATTATTTTAATGATGCCGTTTTTGTCTATTTCGTCTATCGGACAGCTGTGAACCCACTGCCCGTCGCGGAATATCGTAACTTCGTCGCATATCTCGAAGATCTCGTCCATTTTATGCGACACGTATATGATCCCGACGCCCTTGGCTTTAAGCTTTTTAATGTTGTCGAAAAGTATGTGAACCTCGTTTTCCGTAATGGACGATGTTGGCTCGTCCATGATAACGATGGAAGCGTCCTTAGAAACTGCTTTTACTATTTCTATCAATGCCGTGTCGGATACCGTAAGTCCCCTCATCAGCGAATGCGGATCATACTTCAGACCGAATTCATCCAAAAGTGCCTGCGTGTCTGCGTACATTTTTTTGAAATCCACCATGTGCGCGCTTGTCATGGGCTCACAGCCTAAAAAGATATTCTCGGCGATCGTCATATCGAGAATAGGGCTGAGCTCCTGATGTATGGTAGAAATTCCCTTTTCTATCATTTCCTTTGCGCTCTTTGGCTCTATTTTCTCTCCCTTATACCAGATCTCACCCTGCCCTGCGTCGCGCTTATACATTCCGTTTACAATTTTGATAAGCGTTGATTTTCCGGCACCGTTTTCTCCGCACAGTGCATGGACGGAACCTGGGCGAAGCTTAAGATTTACGTGGTCAAGCGCTCTTACGCCCGGGAAGGTTTTGGATACGTCTTTAAGCTCGAGAACATATTCGTAATGTCTGCTTTCCACCTCCGTACCTCCTTGTGTTTTTTTATATATGATTTATCGGACTCGAAATATCCGATAGCGATTTTTCACAACTTATTAATGAAAAACGCTTCATACATGTTGATAAATACCAAAAAACAACAACCGCTTACCAATATAAAACCACCGTTGTTATTTTTGAACAACAGTGGTTTGTGCCATAAAATTTTTGATTTGTGCTTTAACCGGGGAGCAAAAATGACGAAAAAATCGAATCAGATAAGAGTATCGCGGTACTTTTTCGGGGTCATTCCGATACGTCCCTGGAAGATCGTCGAGAAGCTGGAGGCGTATTCGTAGCCTACCAGATTGGCAATCTGCGCGACGGAATAATCGGTGCTTTTCAGAAGCTCTTTGGCTCTGTTTATCCTTACCACGGCAATATACTCGTGAGGCGTATAGCCGACTTCGTTTTTAAAAAGACGCGTGAAATGAAAGCGGCTTATGCAGACAGCATCTGCCACATCATTTACTTCGATGGGTTCCATATAGTGGTTTCGGATATAATTTATCGCCTGCTCAATAACAGGGTTTCGCGTAGTGCTCACCGACGTGCCCTGCTTCGATACGGCAAACAGCATGGCCGCGAGGATATTGTGAAGCCGGCCCGATATCATGTCCTCGGAAAAGAGGGCGTCATCCTGAGCTTCGTTTTTACGGTGAATATCCACTATCCAGTGAATGTCGCGGCAAATGGGGCTTTCGCTGCTTACGTGAAATACGGCTTGGTGACGGTCGATTATATGCCTGTACATCTTGTTTGTATTGCTGCCGTCGAAGTGACACCACGTAAAAATGGTGCCGTCTTCCATAGATGCGTAGGAATGCGGCATATGGCAGTTTATTATCCCGACATCACCTTCATGGGCAATGTACGTTTTTCCTTCGTTCTGAATCTTCATGCTGCCTTTGTCTACGTATAGCATAAGATAGTTATTGAAATTGTTTCTTGTTATGTTGTATTCACTGGTGAGTATGAAACGGCCGCATCGGTGAAGATAAAACAGCACAGACTCGGCGAGCTTGGATGGAGTTGAAAGAAAAAGCTCCGAGCCGGGCGCAACACCGTATTCCTGATAATTATAGATCATGGCTTTCTCCTTTTTGATGAAAAGCAAAAATGAATAATTTTCAAGCACGTGCGAATATTTACGACTTTTAAGCAGGTGCCTATCATAGATGTTATACAAAACAACCGCTGTAACAACCGCTTTTTAAGAAAAATTGAATAAGGACAGTTTAGCACAAATTAAAAATTTTTCAAATGTGCCTGGTAACGGGCATTTTGACAGAGGAGGTAGATCATGAAGTTTTCAGCTAATTTAGAGGTTCTGTATTACGAGCTTCCGTTTGAAGAAAGATTTGCTGCCGCGGCAGCCGATGGATTTAAATATGTTGAGTTCTGGGGCTGGGAGGACAAGGATCTTGACAAGGTGAAAGAGCTTGTAGCCGCAAACAATCTTACGTTAAGCGCTATGGGAGGCGACGGACCTTTCTCAATGTGCGATCCGGCAAACAAGAAGGAGTATCTCGACTATATAAAGAGAGCGATAGAGGCTGCAAAACAGGTCGGAACGAAAACCCTCATCATCCATTCCGATGCGCTTCAGCCATCGCCGCAGTACGCGGTACCGCTTTCGGGCGATTATTCTTATACAACAAAGATATGCACGATGTTTGATATCTTAAGCACGATGGCACCATGGGCAGAGGAAGCCGGGATCACGTTCGTTCTCGAGGCACTTAACATCGTTACCGATCATCTCGGAAACTTCCTTACCAGTCCGCAGACATCATCGGAGCTTACATCCCTTACGGGATCCGACAACATGAAAATTCTGTACGACGTTTATCATATGTATCTTAACGAAGGAAAGATCGTTGAGCAGACGAGAAAATACGTAAAGAGCTTCGGATATATGCATATCGCCGATGCGCCCGGGCGCCATGAACCCGGAACGGGAGTTATCAACTACGCAAAATATTTCGATTTTGTCGAAGAGGCAGGATATGAAGGCGTCATCGGATTTGAACTTTACCCTGTAAACGGAACAAAGCCTGCGATAGAAGCCATAAAGAAAGCCTGCGGAAAGCACTGGGAGAACTAAACGGGAGGTCAGGGATCATGAGATTTTCAGCACATATAGAAGCACTTTACAGTGAGATACCTTTTGAAGATAGATTTGCCGCGGCTGCAGCCGACGGATTTAAATTTGTTGAGATGTGGGATTGGGATAATAAAGATCTGGAGGTCGTGAAGGCAAAGCTTAAAGAAAACGATCTTATATTGACGGCAATGTCCGGTGATAAACGTTATGACATGTGCAATCCGGAGGATTTCGCATCATACGTAGAGCAGGTGAAGGAGTCGATACTTACGGCAAAAGAGCTTAACTGCCCTAACGTGGTCATTCATTCAAATGAGCTTTCGCCGGAAGGTCCTGTTACGAACTCATATCCGGAGCTTTCGGAAGCAGCGAAGCTCTGTGCGATGTTCCGCAAGCTGAAGGCGCTTGCGCCGTTTGCAGAGGAGAATGATATCACCCTTGTGATAGAGCCGCTTAACACCATCACCGATCATATGGGATGCTTCCTGACATCGGTGGAGCAGACGGCAGATCTGGCGAAGGCTGTAGGCAGCCCCAATGTTAAGGTGCTGTACGACATTTATCATATGTATATAGAAAACGGAAAGATTACGGAAACGTGGGATAAGTGTCTCGATGAGGTAGGATACGTTCATTTCGCGGATGCACCGGGTCGTCATGAGCCGGGAACGGGAGTTATAAATTATGCCGGCGTATTCGCACACATGCGAAAAATAGGCTACAAGGGCTTTTTGGGATGCGAGCTCTTTGCATCAAACGGAACGAAGACGGCAATAGAGGCTATAAAAGAAGCGGCAGTTGAGCTTTAAAGGAGGGCGTATGGAACTTAAGATCGGAGTAGTGGGTGCGGCCGGATTTATAGGGCGTGACCATATAAAGAGATTAAACAGTGTTATAAACAGGGCAAAGGTCGTGGCGGTATCTGACCTTGATCCGGTGAAGACAAAGGAAATCGCCGACACCTGCGGCGCAAAGGTATATACAGACGGTCTCGAGCTTATCGCCGATCCTGATGTAGATGCAGTGGTTGTTACATCATGGGATCCGACGCACGCACAGTTTGTGCGTGCAGCCATTGCCGCTGGAAAGCCCGTGCTTTGCGAAAAACCGTTGGCATCGGACGTGGAAGACTGCGAAGCAATATTAAATGACGAGATAAAGGCGGGAAAACAGCTCGTACAGGTAGGATTTATGCGCCGTTTTGACCCCGGATATGCGGAGATGAAGGCGATACTTGAGAGCGGAAAGCTGGGAAAGCCGTTGCTTGCACACTGCAAGAGCCGTACACCTGTTACGCCGCCCAAGCACACAACAAGAATGCACGCAACAAATGTTGTCGTGCACGAGATAGATGTGATGCGTTGGCTTCTTGATGACGAATTTGATAAGGCGCAGGTCATAATGGGCAGATCCACAGGCTATGCGCCGGAGGGACTGCGCGATCCGCAGATGATGCTGCTTACTACGAAGAGCGGTGTTGTCGTAGATGTTGAAGTGGCTGTAAATGCGCATTTCGGATATGAGATCTGCTGCGAGGTAGTCTGCGAAAACGGAACCGTATCGCTGCCGCAGCCTTCGCGTGCAGCTGTGTGCATTGATAATACATTCAGCTACGGAATAATGGATGACTGGTCAAAACGTTTCGTGGATGCGTACAATATAGAATTCCAGACATGGGTAGACAGATGCCTTGACGGAGGAGAATTCAAGGGCTCGGGCTCATGGGACGGATTTGTTGCGTGCGCCGTTGCGGAAACGCTGGCAGATGCACAGGACACGGGAATGCCGGAACAGATAGAACTGCCGGAGCGCCCGGAATTTTATAAATGAAAGAGGAAATTGCCATGAAGATCGGATTGGTATCAGACTGCCTCGGAAGCCTTTCTTTTGAGAAACTTTTAGAGACGTGCGAACAACTTGGTGTGGAACAGGTAGAGCTGGGCTGCGGAAACTGGTCGTCGGCTCCCCATGTGGATCTGGACGGACTTTTGGAGAGCGAGACAAAGCGCGATGAGATGCGGGGAATGCTGAAGGATCACGGTATATCCATATCGGCGTTCAACTGCTCGGGGAATCCCCTTGCGCCCGGTGAATGGGGCGAACGCGAAAGGGCGGTAACTGAAAAGACATTCCGTCTGTCAGAATATTTCGGGCTGGATACCGTTGTCATGATGAGCGGTCTTCCGGCAGGAGCGCCGGGAGATTCAATGCCCAACTGGGTTGTTACATCCTGGCCGCCGGAGACCCAGACTATCCTTGATTATCAGTGGAACGAGGTGGCGTTTCCGTATTGGAAAAAGGTAACGAAGATCGCGAACGGATACGGAGTTAAAAAGCTTGCGCTTGAGCCCCACGGCTGCCAGCTCGTGCATGATGTTGAGAATTTTATGAAGCTGCGCGACGGACTCGGCGGCGACGAGACGATAGGATTTAATCTGGATCCGTCCCACCTTTTCTGGATGGGCGCAGATCCAATATCCGTAGCAAGAGCACTGAAGGGATCCATCTATCACGTGCATGTAAAGGATGCGCGCATAGAGAAGCCGGCGGAAGTAAATACCCTGTTGGACGGCAAGGGCGTGCTGGAGTACGCAAAACGTTCGTGGAACTTTGCCATACCGGGATACGGTCATGACGAGAGGTGGTGGCGCGAATTCCTCATTACGCTGAAGATGGTAGGCTACGATGGCGTGCTTTCGATAGAGCATGAGGATTACACGATGGAAACACTCCATGCCCTCAAAAAGTCGGTTAAGCTGCTTAAGGAGAACATGCCGTAAGGACGAAAGAGAAAAATGCTCATTTAAAATGCCGTAATAGTAATATAAAAGCCGGAACTGCTGCAGTAAATATGCTG
>CAYMAY010000049.1:0-12033 GCA_964388555.1 uncultured Lachnospiraceae bacterium | reverse complement strand
ATATACTTTTTATCTTCTTCGCTTATGTTTGGGTTGTTCTTTACGGTCTCGCCGTAAACGCCGTATGTATGCTCGGCAGCAAGCTCAAGCTCACCCTCAACTTCTTTAAACATCTCGGCCTTAGCATGGCAAACCGGGCACTCTGCCGGTGCGGAATCACCTTCGTAAACATAACCACATACGCTGCATACAAATTTTTTCATCTCATCTTCCTTTCCTCTGCGAAATCCGCAGAACGCAGTTTTTAGATCCGAAAGCACTGCCTGCAATTATCTTATTATGCTTCCGGAATTGCCCTTATTGGGCTTTTAAGCATTTTTCACACGTTCCGTAAAACGTGACAGTACAGCTGTCAATCTTGCCTTCAAAGCATTTCGAAACAGATTCTACCAGTTCCGCTTCGGCATTCGTCGAATGCAGATCCATCACATTTCCGCATTTACGACAGATAAAGTGATCGTGGGGTTTGACATTGTAATCAAATCTGAGAACGCCGTCATCGGTGTTAAGTTTACGAATGGTATTCTCCTGCGCTAAAAGCGAGAGATTTCTGTAAACCGTTCCGAGACTCACGTTCGGATAAACCTTGCGAATATCCGAGTAGACCATGTCTGCGGTAGGGTGATCCGTTCGCTGCTTTAGGTTTTCGATGATCGAATCACGTTGACGACTGTGTTTGTGTTGAGACATTTCACATCTCCTTGAAATTAATAATGATAATCGTTACTGTTATTATAACGAAAATTCGATTTGTGTCAAGCGGATTTTTCAAAATTTAAAAAATTTCAAAAATCATGAGTTTACAAAATAGTGGTTAATTGTTCACACAGCAGCCAGATATTTATTGTCATGCTGTGTAACAACATGATTCAAGCGCGTCGGCAAATAAGCTAAACAAAATTAAATGTACCATTGAGAGAAAAAAACATATCTGTTAGAATTGTGGAAGTATGTATCACGGAATGATCCGTGTGATAGAGTTTGGATATTCAAACTGGCATTTTAATTGGATGGAATTTTAAATGAGCGGTACATTATATTTATGCGCAACGCCGATAGGAAATCTGGAAGATATTACCGTAAGGGCATTGCGTGTTTTAAAAGAGGCGGACATAGTTGCCGCAGAAGATACGAGAAACAGTCAGAAGCTGCTTTTACATTATGATATACACACACCACTGACGAGCTATCATGAGCATAATAAGTGGGATAAGGGGCGTACGCTTATCGCGAAGCTTCTGGATGGGCAAAACGTTGTTCTTATATCAGATGCGGGGATGCCGGGAATTTCCGATCCCGGATACGAGCTTGTAAAGATGGCGTATGAAGCTGATGTACAGGTTTCTGTTCTTCCCGGGGCAACGGCTTCGTTAAGCGCGCTCACCATATCGGGTCTTCCCACGAGATATTTTTCATTTGAAGGATTTTTGCCGGTGGAAAACAAGCAAAGGCGTGAACGTCTGGAGACTCTTGAAAAAGAGGAGAGAACAATAATCCTTTATGAAGCTCCGCACAAGCTAAGAAGAACATTAGTTGACATAACGGAAAAGCTGGGAGATGCAAGAGAGGCCGCACTTGTACGGGAGCTTACAAAAAAGCATGAGACGGTGGAGCGGGGAACACTTGGCGAGCTCAAGGCGTTGTACGAGGAAAAAGAGCCCCGGGGAGAGTATGTTATGATCATACACGGCGCGGATAAGGAAGAGAATGTTAAGGCGGAACAGAAAAAATGGGAAGAGCTTTCCGTCAGCGAGCATTATGAGCTTTACATCGCCGCAGGCATGGAAAGACAGGAGGCCATGAAGCGCGTCGCCGCCGACAGGGGAAGTACAAAGCGCGAGATATATAATGAGCTTGTCAAAAATAAACAGTCGTAGAGATTTGAATTAAGAAATTTTGTATGTGCATTCTGAAAAGAAAAAATATCGAGTTAAAAAGTGCATTTACGAAAATTGCAGAAATTTTGCATTGTCAGACATAAAAAATAACGAGGTATGAATATGGCAGAATTTGTTTCGATGAAAAATGTCCGCAAGATATATAAGATGGGTGAGGTGTCCATCAGCGCGTGCGACGGCATAGATTTTGATATAAAAAAGGGAGAGTTTGCCATAATCGTCGGACCCTCCGGTGCGGGAAAAACGACAGTTCTCAATATTCTCGGAGGAATGGATACGGCCACCGAAGGAAACGTATATGTGGACGGTGAAGATGTTTCGACATACAAGGGCAAAAAGCTGGTTGAATATCGCCGCGAGGACATAGGATTCGTGTTCCAGTTTTATAATCTTATGCAGAATCTTACTGCGCTGGAAAACGTTGAGCTGGCTCTGCAGATATGCAAGGATCCTCTTGATGCACAGGAGGTTTTAAAGGAAGTCGGTCTTGAGGACAGAATGAATAATTTCCCTGCACAGCTTTCAGGCGGAGAACAGCAAAGGGTTGCTATTGCAAGAGCACTTGCAAAAAATCCGAAGCTGCTCTTGTGCGACGAGCCTACGGGTGCGCTGGATTACGTTACAGGAAAGGCGATATTGCGCCTTCTTCAGGATACCTGCAGAAACAAGGGGATGACCGTAATCGTCATCACGCATAATACCGCACTTACGCCCATGGCAGACAGGGTGATCCACATCAAGAGCGGCAAGGTAAATAAAATCGAGATCAACGAAAATCCTGTTCCGGTAGAAGAGATAGAATGGTAACAGGGTTAGACTGATGAAAAACATGCTTTTGAAAGATTTTACAAGGGAGATCAAACGCAATAAGGGAAGATTTTTATCAATCTTCTTTATTGTGCTTTTGGGCTCCGCTTTTTTTTCGGGGATACGTTCGTCGGGCGGCGACATGAAATATTCAGCCGACGTCTATTACGACAGCACCGACATGATGGATATAAGGGTCGTATCGACGCTTGGTCTTACCGATGAAGACATCGAGGATTTAAAAGGCGCCGACGGCGTTTTAGATGTAGCCGGCGGGTATACTGCGGAAGTCCTAACCAGCACCGACAAAACCGAGTACAGTATCCGTGTTATAGCGGATAATACAAAGATCAATAAGCTTGAGATAGAGGAGGGCAGAGAGCCCGAAAAGGCTGACGAGTGCGTGGTTGATGCCTATTTTATGGAGAAACGCGGATATGACATAGGCGATACCATAAGTCTGTATTCGGGAACGGATGACGATATTTCGGATACCCTCGATCAGACGGAGTTTACTATCGTCGGTTCGGGAAATCTGCCGTATTTTACGGATCTGACGAGAGGCGTAAGCTCCATAGGCGACGGTCAGCTTGACGGATTTCTTGTAGTTGATCCTGCGGCTTTTAATATCGATTATTATACAGAGGCGTATATAACGGTTGACGGCGCAAAGGAGCTGAACACGTATTCCGACGAGTATGAAGAGCTTGTGGGAAAAACCGTCAGTTCCATAGAGGACATAGGCGAGAGCGCAGCCCAGAGGCGTTACGATGATCTGTATGAACAGGGAAGCGAGAAAATTTCCGAGGCTGAAGAGAAGGTAGAAAGCGCCCGCAGCGAGCTGGACGATGCAAAAAAAGAGCTTGACGACGGCAAGGCGGAGCTTGATGAAAATGCGAAAAAGCTTGAAGACGCTAAGGCTCAGCTGGATGAAAGCAAGGTAACTTTAGATGAGACAAAGGCTCAGCTGGACAGTGCATCAGCCCAGCTTAGCAGTACGCAAGCCACTCTTGACCAGGCCAAGGCACAGATAGATGAAAATGAAGCCGCTCTTGCGGATGCAAAGACTCAGATAGATTCCGGTGAGGCACAGATAAATTCGGCATCAGAGGAGATTGAGGCAAAAAGTGCGGAGCTTGAGGCAGCGAAGGATTTCATGGAGCAGAGCGAGTTCGATAAGATGGCGGAATCTATTAATGCTGCAAGAGCGGAAATAGAGCAAAAGCGCAGTTCTCTTGAAGCGTCGAAAGCGGAATACGAGGCTGGTGCGGTGCAGCTTGAAGCAGCGAAGGCGCAGTATGAAAGCGGACTTGCGCAGTATGAGAGCGGTCTTGCACAGTATAACGAAGGTCTTGCGCAGTATGAGGACGGTTTGAGCCGGTATGAGGCGGGACGTGCCGAGTACGAAGAAGGTCTTCAGGAATATAATGATGGTATTCAGGAATGGCAGGATGGCAGCGAGGAATACGACAAGGCCTACGAAGAGGCACAAAGTGAGATAGCCGATGCCGAGGAAAAGATTGCAGACGGCAAGGCGGAACTTGAGAAGTTAAGCGTTCCGACGTGGTATGTGCTGGACAGAGACGACATCTCATCATGCTCTGCATACGGCGACGACGCAGAGAGAATGGACAATATCGGACAGGTCTTTCCGGTGATATTTTTCCTTGTGGCAGCCCTTGTGAGCCTAACGGCCATGACGAGAATGGCGGAGGAACAGCGCAGTCAGATAGGAACCTTAAAGGCTCTTGGTTACGGCGCAAAAGCCATTGTCGGAAAATATGTGGGATATGCCCTGCTGGCTACGGTCAGCGGAGCCGTTATCGGCGTTCTTATAGGTGAGTATATCCTGCCGCTTGTAATAATGACGGCATACGGAATGCTCTACGTCGGCGTTCCGGCATATTATATGCCCCTGAATTTATCGCAAGGGTTGCTTTCCGTCATACTTCTTTCGGTATGTACTGGGGTGGCGGCATTTGCATCTGTATATAATCTGCTTCGTGAAAAGCCGGCGGATCTTATGCGGCCGGAATCGCCCAAAAGCGGAAGGCGTATTTTTCTGGAGTATGTACCCTTTATATGGAAGAATTTGAATTTTACGTACAAGGCAACACTTAGGAATCTTTTCCGTTATAAAAAGCGTTTCATAATGACGATAATCGGAATCGGCGGCTGCATGGGTTTGATGCTGGTGGGATTCGGACTTCGCGATTCCATCACCGTTGTGGCAAAAAATCAGTACGTCGACATATTTATGCAGGATGTCACGGTGGCGTTGAATACGGACGGAGATGTAGAGAAACTTGAGGACGTAACGGACAGCTACGAAGGTATATCCGAAAGACTGGATCTTTATATGCAGACCGTTACGCTAAATGCCAATGACACAGAAAAAGAAGCGTATCTGTATGTTCCGGAGGATACAAACGAGGCAGGCGAATTTGTCGCTTTAAGAGACAGGAAAACAAAGGAGAGCTACGAATTTCCAAAGGAAGGCGTCGCTCTTTCGGAAAAGACCGCAGAGATGCTGGGAGTATCCGTTGGTGATGAGATTTCAATTCAGAAAGGCGAGCAATCTGAGAGTGTTCATACGTATGTCGAGGAGATCGTGGAGAACTATGTTCTGCATTACGTTTTTATGAGTCCGACGGTTTATGAGCAGTTGTATGGCGAGGCGCCGGAGTATAACAGTATTTATCTGAAATACGATGACGAAGCCCAGATAAATGAAAATGCACTGGGAAATAAGCTTCTTAAATGCGATGCCTGCAGCGGTGTTTCGTTTACCAGCGATCTGGAGAAGCAGATAAATGATATGCTGAATGCCCTTTATCTTGTTATAGCCGTGCTTATCGTGTCGGCGGCGCTGCTGGCATTTGTGGTGCTGTATAATCTTAACAGCATAAATATCACTGAGCGCAGGAGAGAGCTTGCCACGCTAAAGGTTTTGGGATTTTACGACGTCGAAGTGGCCATGTACATATACAGGGAAAACATTTTTTTGAGCATTATAGGCATAGTCGTAGGTGCTTTTCTGGGCAAAATCCTCCACCTCTTCACGGTGACAACCATCGAGGTGGTGCAGATGATGTTCGGTCGATCCTTAAGTATCGAAAGCTATTTGATATGCGGCGCTCTTACATTTGTATTTTCGATTCTTGTAAACCTTATCATGTTCAGAAATTTCAAAAAAGTGGATATGGTTGAATCGCTTAAAAGTGTGGAGTAATAATTGTTCGCACTCATCAACGCTTCGGTCGGTGATAGACCTCATGTAAAACATCCGGGAATTACCGACGTTGCGGATGTTTCTTTCAGAGCATCGCGTTGCCGTGTACGACAGTCAGGTTTATCAGACTGTAATTAGTAATGAAACTACATATAAAATAAGCAGATGCGCGGGATAGAAGGCATAGAAGAAGTATTTCAGTTTGCCGTTTGCTGTTCCGCGTTTTCCGTTATATAAACACATGGGAACGGCTGCCAGAAATGCACCGGGAGTGTTTTGAAATACGGATACGACAGCGCAATCCGCGAGCCCCTGTACGCTGCTGCGGTGCCAGTGAAGATAATAAAGCACAGCAACCGCAAGTAAGGCCGTATAATCGTAGGAAAAATTAAGAAAATACGAACCGATGCAGAATGCGGCTATCACCGGAATATGCAAAATCATATTTGAATGCAGCGAAATATAATCCAGAGCACATAGCATCAGAAGCCCACAAAGTAAGATAAAGCACACATTTTGCTCGGCAGGGTAAAATAAAGTACCGTAAAATGCAATATCGTATATCGGTTCCGAAATGATCGCGGTAATAAGCATCGAGATAGCATATTTCTTCCTGTTATGCGTATTGAAAAAGCCTTCACATAAAAGAAAAATATACAGCGGCATTGCAATCCTTCCTACAGTAAGGCGTACCATAAAGGCCGACTGGCTGTAAGGAAACATGATGTCACATGCGTGGTCGATGAACATACTTATGCATGCTATAAGTTTTAGCGCGGTCCCGCTTAAGACCTTTGGAAATTCAGGCATTTCTTTTTATTCCTTTCCGGGATAGGAATGGTTTTGCATGAACCCATTCTAGCACTTTGAATTGAAAAGTGTGATTTTTTTATAGCGTTTTTGAATTTTTAGACTTTTGAAATAACTCAAAAAAGTACTTTACAAATCTCAAAAGAGTGTTATACTCTAATCAAGATATAAATCTAATCCAAAAGAAATATAATCGGGGAAGCTTATCAAGGCTTATTTCAAGCCGTTTTTTCAGTAAAGAGACATTTATGATTTGAAAACAGAATATGGAACTGCATGAAATTATTTGCCACATATCTATTTTACTATTAAGTACGGGAGCTGCATTAAGCGACATAGAAAAGTGGCGCGTTTCAAATAGGTGGCTTATCTTATGGGCTGCGGCGGGATTTGCATATGAATTTATATTCTTCGCCGGTGCAAATATTGCAGGCAGGCTTACAGGCGCTCTGATACCCGCAGCACTTCTGGGAGTGTTTTTCATTTTCAGAATGCTGGGAGCGGGCGATATAAAGCTGTTTTGCGTTCTGGGCATATGGATGGGCGCGGAAGACATATTAAAATGCATGCTCTTTTCGTTCCTTATCGGAGCGGTCATATCGATCATAAGCATTGTGAGAAATAAAAATGCTAGGGAAAGATTGTTTGTGCTTGTAAGTTCGATAGCAAATATGGCGGAGTCGGCTGTTAAAGAGCATAAATCATACGATTACGGAGCAAAAAAAGCGGGAAAGGCAAGAGTAAACGTATGTGTATTTGCCTTTTTCGGAGTTGTGCTGAAGCTTATGGGGGTTTACTGATGGGAAATATTATTGCTGTATGCGACAAGGAAAAGGAGTATGCTCATCGCCTTATGGAATACATGAACGAAAAAAATTCCTTTGTAATGAAGGCGACTGCGTTTTCAAATGAAGAAAACGTAGAGGAATATGCGTCATACAAAAAAATAGAGTGCATGCTTATATCGGAAAATATGATGAGTGAAAAAGTAAGATCCGTTAATGCCGGCAGGAAAATTGTCCTTCGGGAAAATGCGGCTTCGGATGGATCATCCGAATATAAAGAAATCTTTAAATATCAGTCAGCGGAGAAGATAGTTCGGGAGGTCATGAGTTTATATGAAGCCGAAAAGATAGTTTCGGGGACTGATGACAATAAAGATAGCGGGGCAACGTCTGAAAAACGGGTAATAGGTGTGTATTCGCCTGTATATTGCCCGGATAAGACGGCATTTGCATTGGAATTATGTAAAGAGTGCGCTCAGTATTCGTCCAGCCTTTATATAAATTTGGAGAGCTTTTCGGGAATGGGAGAGATGATCGGGCATGCAGACGGCTGTAATTTGGGAGATCTGCTTTATTACGCGGGGAACACGGGCGTGGATCTTGCTGCAAAGCTGACAGGGTCGATCGTTTCGGTGCGGGGGATTGACATTATTCCGCCTGTTCAATCGCCGGATGATATAAGCGGCGTGTATTCGGAGCGGTTTAAGGCTTTGTTTTCGACAATATTAAGTAAAACATCATACGAAACCATCGTGCTTGATTTCGGAAACGATATATGTGACATCTGCGAGATCATCAGGTTCTGCACGAGGATTTTTATCCCGCAGTTGCCGGATATGATCGCAAAGGCAAGGCTTAATGATTTTGACGAATATATAAGAACACGGGATATTGATGAAAAAAAGATAAGAAAGATCAACATACCCCAAATGTTCGAGACGGAGACGGATTTTGATGAGACAAGAAATGTAAGTATCTTTAGTGAGTTTGTGCATACGATAATGCAAGGGGAAGAGCCGGGTGTATAACAGGGAAAATATGCTTGAGGAAATGCGCCGTGAGATGACGGAAGCGTTTGATACATCAAAAGATATATCGGATGAAAGTATATTCGAGGCCATAGACGGTGCCGTGGTAAAGTGCGGTCATGAAAAGCGTCTCGGGGTTTTCGAAAAAGAAGAGCTGCGAAAAGATCTGTTTTATTCACTGCGAGGTCTCGATGTTATACAGGAGCTTGTGGACGATACCGATGTCAACGAGATAATGGTAAATGGTCATGAAAAGATTTTTTATGAAAAAGGCGGAAAGATTTACCGCTTTCATAAAAGATTCGCAAATGAAAAACGTCTGCACAGTGTAATACAGCAGATAGCCGGCGAATGCAACAGGGCTGTCAACGAACAATCGCCCATAGCCGATGCAAGGCTGAAAAACGGCGATAGGGTAAATATAGTTCTGCCGCCGGTGGCGTTGGACGGGCCTGTACTTACTATCCGCAGATTTCCGAAAGAACCCATCACAATGGAAAAGCTTCAGGAGTGGGGAACCATAAGCACTGAGGCGGCCGAGTGTCTTAAAAAGCTGACGAGAGCCGGATACACCATAATCGTAAGCGGCGGCACATCCACAGGAAAGACGACATTTCTTAATGCACTTTCGCGGTTCATACCGGAAGGAGAAAGAATCGTAACGATAGAGGACAACGCGGAGCTTCAGCTCAAGAGTATCGAAAATATAGTCCGTTTAGAGGTGAAAACAGCCAATCTTGAGGAAAACAAGGAAATAACCATCAGGGATCTGATAAAAACCGCGCTAAGAATGAGACCGTCGAGAATAATCATCGGAGAGGTCAGAGGAGCTGAGACCGCTGATTTTTTGAACTGCCTTAATACGGGCCATGAGGGAAGTCTTGGCAGCGTTCATGCCAACAGCCCCGAGGATCTTACATACAGGCTTGAAATGATGGTACGCATGGGTATGGAACTCCCGATTCCCGTTATAAGGCAGATGATAGCGACGGGGCTCGAGATAATCGTTCATCTGAGCAGAGACGCCACAGGAAAAAGACGTGTTGAAAAGATATGCGAGATAAAAGGCTTCGATGGCAGCAGAATAGATATGAATACGTTGTACGAAAGAAATGAAGCCGGGGAACTTGTAAGCGTAAACAGGCTCATATACGAGGAAAAACTAAGAAAATATGAAAGCATTTGCACTTAAGAAAGTAAAAAGAAAAAACAATACGAGGATAAGATACGACGTATACAGGATGACTGCGGGAGAGTTCATAAAATACGGAGCCGTTGGGCTGGCGCTTGGCAGCTTAGTATGCTGGCTTTGTTACCACAGCATATATTCGGCACCCCTTGCCGCAGCAGTAATGCTGATCTATATAAGCGCAAAGAAGAAGTCTCTTAAAGAAGAAAGAAAAAAGAGGCTTCTATATCACTTTAAGGATTTTCTGGGAGCATTGCACACGGCATTGAATTCCGGATATTCCGTTGAAAACGGGACGGCAGAGGCTCTTGAGGATATACGAAGCTTACATGGAGATAACGACGTGATGACGTTTGAAATAAGATATATGCTTTCAGGCTTGCGTCTGGGAAGACAGATAGATGAGATGTTTGAGGAACTGGCACAACGCAGTGGCGTTGAGGATATACGATTGTTTTCGGAACTTTTGTCAATAGGGAAGCGCCGTGGCGGCAGGCTCGGGAAAATACTCGGTGACACAAAACATATTATATGCGGGAAAATAGAAACGGAGCAGGAAATAGACAGACAGCTTTCTTCAAAAAAATACGAGCAGAAGATCATGAGTCTTATGCCGGCGTGCATAATCATCTATCTGAGGCTTACGTTCGACGGCTTTATCGAACAGCTGTACGGAAACCTGCTTGGTGTGATCATAATGACAGTTTGTCTGGGAGTTTACGTCTGTGCTTATTGTATGGGCAGAAAAATAGCCGATATAAAGGTATAGAGATAACCGGAACGAAGCAAGTGCGCAAAAATGTTTAGAAGAGGTGCTGTCATGAAGATATGCGGAGCAATATTGATAGCGGCAGTGATACTTGGTATAGCCGGTTTCTGGGATAAAAGGATGACGGCGATTATTGTAACTGTCTGTTCGGTTTTAACGGCCGCTGCGGTGTTCAGCGAACTTTATTATGAGAAAGAAAATATAAGTTCAATAGAAAAAAACGAAAGCGGAGAGGGAAGCCTGGAAAAAGAGCTTATCGCGGAAACACGGGATGGGCAGGAGGTAGAGATAAGTGTAACTGTTCCGGAAAAGACATACAGTAAATCCAAGGCAAAAAACCTGCTTGAAGAAGAAGCACAAAATCTGCCGGATATTATATTGGGCGACAATAGTTCATTTAACGAAATATGCCATGATATGGTGCTGCCGAATGTCGGTACAAATCAAAGCATTTCAATAAAATGGACGAGTCTGACACCTGAAATAATAAGTTCTGACGGAAAAATACAGGATGATGTTTCTGATGAAGGAAGCGAAGCTGTCTTAAATGCAATTTTAAGCCTTCAGGATGAAGAATATGAATATCAAAAAACGATAACAGTTTATCCGAATGCTGATGATAACAGCTTGAAAAGTGAAATACAAAGGGAGGTGGAAAAGCAAAATGCGGATAATAAGAGTGATGAATATATACTTCCGGAAAACGTAAACGGAGAAGAGCTGACATGGCGTGAAACTTCGGGGAATTCCTTCGCAATAGTGGCATTTTTGCTGCTGGCAGCCGGTGTATTGCTTAAGTTTAACAAAAACCAGAAGGCTGATGAACAGCGTAAGAAAAGAAATGAACGTCTAAAGAGAGAATATCCGGAGCTGATAAGCAGATTGCTGCTTATGCTCTACTCGGGAACGGGTGTAAGAGCGGCGTTTTTTGTATTGTCGGATCTTTATGCAAGATCAAAAGAATCAGGCGGAGAACGATATGAGATATTCGAAGAGATGATCGCTGCGTGCAGAACAATGAACAGCGGAAGCACAGAGGAAGAGGCATACAAAAGCATGGCAGACAGATGTCCTGTTCCGTGTTACAGAAGGCTGAGCGTGTTGCTTATACAGAATGCAAAACGCGGAGGAAAGGGATTTACGGATGCTCTTGAGCAGGAGGTTACTGCTTCGTATGGTGAAAGAAAAAGAGCGGCTGAGATTGCCGGAGAAACGGCATCTATTAAGCTTCTTATACCGCTTGGGATGATGCTCATCGTTGTGCTTGCCGTAATGATGATACCGGCATTTTTGTCGATGTAAGTGCAAAGATAAAAGCTTTACGAGAACCTGAATCAGGGAAGCTACGGAAAGTATGGAGAAACAATTTAACAAAGATACGTTGTAGAAGACAGAAAGTGAGGAAAGTTATGCAGGAATTAAAGAGATTTTTTGTGGAAGAGGACGCTGTAAGTACAGTAGAGATAATTCTGATCGTAGTGGTGCTTATAGCCCTTGTTGTGCTGTTCAGGGATC
>CAYMAY010000048.1:0-12287 GCA_964388555.1 uncultured Lachnospiraceae bacterium | reverse complement strand
CTGTCGCATTAAACGGCAGTCTTTTTTGATTATTACCTTTAAAGTTTAAAGACGGGGTTGCCGTTATTGCGACAGCCCCGTCCTTATAGTTTAAAAATCACTGTAATTCTTATCATTTTCAAGCTGTTTCAGCAGCTCTTTCGCTTCTTTCACGCTATAGCCTTTATGGATCACATATCTGAGAGCAACAACAAGCGCCGTTATATCCGGATAATCCCACACAAATCTGCCCATCGTAACTCCGCCGACACCGCAATCCATGGCATCTCTTGTCATCTGAAGGTAATCATCCAGTGTTTTGCAGGCATCTCCTCCCTGTATTACCACTCTGAATGATGACGGTACGCAGGCAATAACCTTTGCCATTGACTCCGGATCTCCGGTGTATGTTGTCTTTACAATGTCCATTCCCAGCTCACAGGCGCTTCGAACGCAGTATGCGATGTTTTCCCAGGATGTTCTTTCGTTTGCGGGCACTGATTCTCCCTTGGGATAGATGTGTCCGATCAGAGGCATTCCCTTTGCCATGCACTCTTCCGAAAAATATCCGATGGTTTCAAACTGCTCTTCCTGGAAATCACCCAGTGTCATCGCGCCGATTGAAACAGCGTCCGCGCCCATCCTGATCGCTTCATCAACGGTTCCGAAAATACCATCCTTAGTCGGAGCTACCGGCGAATAATTCGAGCACTTCAGCAGAATCGATACCTCTCCGGCATGCTGCCACATACAACGCTCCGCGATTCCCTTTGTCATGGTCATGGCATTTGGCCGACCCGCAATGATCTTGTCAATTGTCTCCTGGATCGGCTGGATACCCTTCATAGGAGCAATTCCCCTGGATATAGCGTGATCCACCGTGATCGCCATCATTTTGCCACTCTGCGAATCAACCAGTCTGCTCATTCGCACGGCTTTTCCTAACATAGCCATAATACTATCTCCTTTGTATTTTGAATTTTTATATTTTAATCTGTTTTCACAGGTTTATACGGTTCGATATCCGGTGATTCAAAGGTTTAAGCGCTTCATAAATTGCCGAATATTCCTCGAATCTTACGTCGTACTGATCAAACATAGCCGGATTCGGATAATATATTTCCTTAGTGCGGACCATGTTGGCGGTTGCTTCTTCTATCGTCTTATAATATCCCGTTCCTACCGCCGCAATGACAGCCGCTCCCAAGGATGCCGCCTCGCCTGTCTGCAGCGTGGTGATCTTTTTTCTGAAAATATCTGCTTTTATCTGCAGCCATTTACCGGTCTTTGCCCCGCCGCCGATCAACCTGATCTCTTCCACCGGCTGTTCCGTACTTTCCTCGATGGCAAGCAGGTTTATTTTCATTTCATATGCAAGGGAATCAAGTACTGCCCTAGAAACATCTTCTTTAGTGTAATTTGTTTTCAATCCTATTACAGCACCTAACGACTGCGGATCGTTGTACGGCGTCCCCGCTCCCTCGATATGCGGTAATATATAAATGTCCGACGGCTTGTCAGCGCACCGGTCAATGATCTCCGTATAAATATCACTGTTAGTCTTCTGACAGTTTTGAGCCTCGCGGGAGTAAAACGTATTCTTATACCATTTAAAAAACAATCCGCCATTCGTATTGATCGCCATGGTAATATAGTTTTTATCAGTAACATGACGGTAACACGGCAGGCCGTTCTTTAACATTTTCCTGTTCAATTCCAATTTAGGCAAAACGGTCAGCATCGCATCTACTGTTCCGCAGGCATCCATCAGCATTCCCGCCTTGCACACACCGCTGCCTACGGCTCCGCATGCCTGGTCATGCCCTCCGACAACCACTATGCAATCCCTTGGCAAACCGCATTTCTCACAAACATCTTTTCTTACCTTCCCGAGAATCGTTGTGGACGGAACAGGGTTCGACAGCTTTTCCGTTGAAACACCGGCCTGCTCCAGGATTTCCTCATTCCATTTTAACGTATCCGGCTTCAGCATCATGCTTCGTCCCGCAACGGAATAATCTATCAGCGGATTCTCACCGGTCAGCATATATCCCGCGTAATCCAATACACAGCAGAATTTCCATGCGTTTTCATATATATTCGGCATATTTTCCTTGTGCCACATAATCTTGTTCAATGTATAAATGGTTGAAAACGCGTTGCCCGTCTTCTGATACATTTCCCACTCGTCAAAATTATCTTTCCAGAACTTGTATTGCTTCAACGTCCGATTGTCCATTGTAACAATGATGTTGTAGAGTGGCTTTCCCGATTTCGTAATAGGAACTACCGCCTGTGCCTGCGACGAAACAGAGATCGCCCGAATATTTCCGCCCGTTTTATTTGAAACTTCCTTAAGAACCTGCCTTATCTTATCCCAGTAGTCCCTGGAGTCCAGTTCAGCCCAGCCCGTGTGTGGAAATATCAGATCACATTCTCTTCTCGCAAAAGCCAGCTGCTTTCCGTTTTCATCAAACACAGCCGCTTTTACACTGGATGTTCCCAGATCAATTCCGCAAAACATACCGCATACGCCTCCTAAATTTTAGCCTCATCCAATGCTTTTCGTGTTTTCTTGATATTTGCATAGGATGCTTCGTAATTCTTAAACGAAACCCCTATGTACAACATGTCTATTATCGAGATCTCAGCTATGCGCGATGACAGCGCATCACTGCTGAATGTTGTCTCGGTGGAAAATGTATTAAGAACAACATCCGCCTCATCCACGATGGGGGATTTCGCATAGTTCGTTATAACGATTGTCTTTGCTCCCGACTGTCTTGCAAGATGCAGTGATGTCAGGATATCTTTCGACGCACCTGAATGCGAAATAGCAACCACCACATCTTCCTTAGTCAGAACAGATGCCGACATTGATTGCAGGTTACTGTCCGTGTATGCCAATGCCAGATATCCTATCTTGAGAAATTTATGCTGACCATCAAGCGCGACGCTTCCGGAACCACCGACACCGTAAAACAAAAGCGTCCTGCAGTTCAGTATCAGATTAACGGCTTCGTTTACAGCATTTCTATCCAGAATCTCGCTTGTACTTTTGAGCGCCTGTATTTCGGAGTCTATTATTTTATCAACAATGGTATCTAACGTATCGTTTTTTGACAGCTGACCGTATATTTGCTGTTCCGGCGCGATAGCCTCCTGCGCGATACTGATCTTCATTGCCTGATAACCCTTGTAACCCAGCCTTTGCGCATATCTTACCATCGCAGCTTCGCTGACCCCGCATGCCTCAGCTGCTTCCGCCACCGTCATATGAATGATCTCTTTTGAATTTAATTCAATATAACGGCTTATCTTCTCGTCGTTCTTTTTTTTCATCTCCGGGAGCATTGACTGCGTCCTGGTTTTGTATCCTGCTGTCTGATTATCCATATGCTCCTCTTATAAGTTTTTACATACAATGAGTATCAAAAGATATTTTGAATGTTCTCATACAGGTTTGAAGACATTATATATGTGTTGAAATTTAATTTCAACTTGTTTAGAGTATTTTTGATTTTTTGTAATTTTATTACATTGCATGTAAAATCGAGCAGACTGACTTCTACCCGATTTGCAATAATCAACCATGTAAAAAAAGCTGCTGCACTTACAAAGCGCAACAGCCCGGTATTTTTCTGAATTCTTAAATTATGATGTTGATGTCAAAAGACATTTTGACCTTTCTGATACAGCATTCAATCAGATAGTCTCTCCTGCCTTTATATCCTTGAACATAAATGCAAAGATAAGCATAATAACAGCTGCGAAGATTGGCACATAGAGAAGTGATACCATTCCGCCGGCGCCGTTCATAAGTCCACCTGCTACCGCAGAACCAAGGGTATTTCCTATCGGTCCGCCGATTCCCATGAATGCCATACCAACACCGAGAACTTCCGGCTTAAGAACCTTCATAGGATATGTGTAAGGAACGATCTGCTGGACACCATTTGATGCTCCCTGAGGTGTGATTGCCACCATCATATAGATGTATGCCGACATCATAACTGTTCCCGACATAAAGTTTCCTACAAAAAGAAGCATGATTCCGGAAATCAGAGTCATGATAACCCATGCCCATGTCATTCCGCGATACTTACCTGTCTTTGCTGCTCTTCTTCCAAGGATGATTGAAAGGATTGTCGCAATAATAAGACCCGGCATTGTAAGGAATCCTGTTGTAACAGAGTCGATTCCCATTACGTACTGTGCAAGAGTCGGATAATACTGTGAAACGCCTCCTGCAAACGAGTAAACAAAGCTGATCACAAATACAGCAAGGAAATATTTATTTTTAAGAAGTTTAAAAGGAAGAACCGGTGCAACAGCCTTATTCTCGGCAATAAGAAGTCCGATTATACCAACGATTGCAAGCACTATAAGAATGAGTACAAGCGGCGAAGTCCAGCCGTATGTATTTCCCCAGTTCAGTGCAAGCGAAAGCGGTATGAAAAACAATAACGTAAAGACTACTCCGGCTCCGTCAAGATCTACTTTATCCGTTGTTTTTTCTACTTTTGGAAGGCCGATGATACAAAGGATAAATCCGATTATCATGATTATCATCGGAATGTAGAACTGGAATCTCCAGTTAAATGCACAGATAACACCCGCAACGGCAGCTCCAAGGATCATAGCAACTGTCGTAACACCCTGATAAAGACCTGTGTATTTCGGTCCTTCTTCCTGTCCGAAAACGTCAGAGATAAGAACCATTATATTGATCATGTAAAGTCCCCATGCAAGGCCGGTGATAGATCTTAATATCAGGAACATCCAGAAGTTTGTTGCAAACCCGCAAAGTAAATAGCAGATAATATAGAGGGCAACTGAGAAAATAAATACTTTCTTGCGGCCCAGTTTATCACCGATCTTTCCTCCGATAGCCATTGTAGCAAGACGAAGAACGCTCTCAAGCGTGAAGATAAGACCTACCGAGTCGATCGCATCAAATTCTGCCGCTACTGTGTAACCATATACACCGACACCGGAGACCATGTACATAGATATAAATCCTATGATAGCAATTCCTATAAACGCCATTCCGCGGCGTCCGTTAGTTTCAGCCATATTTGACCACCTTTCTTTAAATTATTACTTTTATTTGTATCCTCGTTTTTTATTTGTTCTCTGCCGCATTGTCAGCAGCTATATATTTCTGTTTCATTTCTTCCATGTACTGCTTACCGGGCATCTTCCAGCAAACGATAACCGCTCCGATAACCGTGATTATCGCGGCAAACATAAATACATTTATCATACCGCTTATAAAATCAGCGCTGCTGTTGATGATGGTTCCGCCTACAGCAGATCCGAGACAGGATGCCGCTGCCTGAACGAATGTAAGACAGGACGTACCTACTGCCATCATGGATGGGCTCATGCTGACCTGAGACGACATGATGAATACAGTTCCCTCAACAGAGGCAAAAAGTCCGTATACGATCATTAATGCCGCAAGCATCATAAGCGAAATTGTCGGGCTGAGCAATGTACACACAAGAACAAGTGCGATACCCTCTCCCACAACTGTGAATCTTGACCAGAAGCCGTATTTCATATTCTTTCCAAGGGATCTTGTGATAAAGAGTCCGAAGACAGTGCTTACGATATAGATTAATGAAAGAATATATCCCGAAACTGTTGCCGACTCTCCCATTGCCGTTTGCATAAAGTACGGTATATAAGTAAGAAGGCAAAGGCTGTTCAGTGTCATACAAAGCTGTCCTATAGCAGAAATGCCCACTGCACGGTTCTTGAAAAGTTTAACCGGCAGGATAGCACTATGGATATCCACTTTACGCTCGTGTGCGAAAAATATGATGAACAGTACGGCTGCGATCACAAGGCATCCGATCATCAAGGGATCCGTCCATGCGAAGAAGCTTCCTGCTACCGAAAGCACAAAGAGAAGAAGTGACATAGCAAGTGCAAAGAATATCATTCCGAATGTGTCCAGTTTTCTGTCCGGAGTATCGATCTTATAATTCGGGCAGAATATGAACAGAAGGATTATCGCGATCACTGTCATGGGTACAAGTGCCCAGAATGCCCAGTGCCACGGGAGGTATGTTACGAGAACACCTCCGAGGATCGGTCCGCCGACAAGCGCTACTGCGCTGGCGATCACCTGAACCATATATGCCTTTGCATATGAAGACCCCTGAAAAAGATCGCCGAGAACGATGTAACCGAGACCAAATGACAGACCGGAACCGATACCGGTAATGGCACGCCATGCGATCATAACACCGATAGTTCCCGAAAATCCGCCGCCGAGATATCCGGCGAATATAAGGCACAGACCAACAAGCATAACATTTCTGCGTCCGAATTTATCAGACAGCTTTCCTGACAAAAGCATAAATACGGCATTTGTCAGCATTTTTACGCTGAACAGAAGTGCATATACTTCGCTTCCTCCGATGTCTGCAAGGATAGTTGGTGCGGCCGAACTCAATAACGATGTGTCTCCGTTATTGAAGAAAAAGACAAGTGCCAGAGCAAATAATATAATTCCCTTTTGGGATGATTTCAGTTCCGGAACTCCGTAGACCTGTGTTTTACCCATTAGTTTATCCCTACTATTCTTTTATGCACTCTCAGAACCATTGACTCAGTCAGTCCTGAGAGCACATTTCAAAAGTTTATATTTTCAAGTTGCTTCAGCTTATATACCGTAACCTCCGTCTACTCTTACGATAGAACCGTTTGTAAACGTTGCCTTGTCAGATGCAAGATATACCGCAACATCTGCGATCTCCTGCGGCTCTGCAGGTCTCTGCATGGGTCCGAGCACCTTAGGATCGATGGTATCAAGGATGTCCTTGATCATCTTTGTGTTGATCGAACCCGGGCAAACCGCGCAGACTCTTATTCCGGCAGGACCGTACTCAACGGCCGCGTTCTTCGTAAGACCCACAACGGCGTGTTTGCTGGCACTGTATGTACCGTGGAGAGCATCACTCTGAAGTCCGTCGTGTGAAGCTACATTTACGATAACACCGCTTCCCTGCTTCTCCATCTGCTTGAGGGCATGCTTCATTCCGAAGAATGTTCCTCTTACATTTATATTGAAGATGCTGTCGAAAAGCTCCGTATCAGTATCACCGATCTTTACAAATGGCTGGAATCTTGCCGCACTGTTCATATATGCGTCGATTCTACCGTATTTCTCGACTGCCGTATTGATGAAACGTAAAACGTCTTCCTCTTTGCTGACGTCGGCGATAACTTTCGTTACCTCGCCGCCTGCAGCTTTTATCATCTCTTCTGTTTCCGTTGTATTTCCTTCAGAACGTCCTACTACAACGACATTGTAACCCTCTTTAGCCATTGTGCAGGCGATGCATCTTCCGACACCGGCACCGGCTCCCGTCACGATTGCGACTTTTTTGTTTTCCATTGCAGTACTCCTTATCAGTTCTGTTTGTTGTAGGGATAATCAGGTGCGTTCGGGTCTACCTTTATAACGACCTTACAGCTGTTTGCATGGTTATCTGCCGCAGCAAATGCCTCAGGGAGCTGCTCCAGCGGGAACACATGTGTAACAAGGTGCTCCGGTTTGAACTTTCCTTCTGACATGTACTGAACAGATTTTGCGAAGTTTCCGCCAAGTCCCGGAATAACAGTAAGGGCTTTGAAGAAGATGTCTGCCGGATGAATCGGAGCCGTCTGCTCATCACCGTATCCTGCAACAAGAGCAACCTTTCCGTATGCTTTTGCAATATGGAAGCACTCCTGAATAACCTGTGAGCTTCCCGAGCAGTCAACTGCGCAGTCAACATTAAGAGCTTCCGTATTATTACCATAGTGGTATGTGTATCCGCAGAGTCCGAAGATATCCTTGAGCTGTTCATATGCTGATTTCTCAGGTGTTGCGCTGACGATGTAGTCTGCGCCGCTGATCTTAGCAAGTTCGTTACGGAATTTGGATCTGTTGACCATTGCAACCTTACAGTTCGGATACTGTGCCTTGATAGTCTGAAGCATTGACTGTCCAATGATTCCTGCACCGTAGATAACAACGTTGTCGCCGTCATTCAGCTTGAGTTGATCTGTGATTCCCGCGCCTACGCAGAACGGCTCACACAGCGCACCATCCATATCGTTTACGTTGTCCGGAAGCGGATATACGCTGACGTTGAGCATTGCATTGTGAAGCACGCTATACTCGGCGAAAACGCCATCTACGCCAAATCCGAGACCCATTCTTGTTACATCGTCGCATGCGAAGAAGTTTCCTGATTTGCAGTACTCACACTCGCCGCACCACTGGATGTTCGTTCCCATGAATCTAAGTCCAACAGGAATATCCTTTACTTCACTTCCTGCCTCTACTACGTATCCGCAGAACTCGTGTCCTATCGTAATAGGAAGCTTTTGGAGATATCTATTGTCATGAAATGCGTAATGATCTCCGCCGCAGATAGCAGCATATGAGATCTTGAAAAGAATATCCTTCGGTCCAATCTCCGGAATCGGTACTTCTCTCATTTCCATCTGTCCGGGTCCCGTTACGAACCAGGCTTTCATTGTTCCTTTCATTTAACTTTCCTCCTGCACATATTTATTAGTTACGAAAAATATTATGACGAAAAGTTATTTGCACTTTTTATGCCATTTTAGGAATTCCTTTCAAATCATGAATTCACCGCTTTTCACGAAAATTCCTCTTGACAGAAAGTAAAAAACGGCGTTTTAATGTTTACTTTGTAAAACACATTTTACGGAAAGCTTCAATTATAGAGTTGCTAATGTCGCCCATTCAGCATTAACCTCTTGTTTTCGCTGTTTTTGCGTTATTGTTTTAATGCCTGATTATCTTTGGCATAAAAAATGCTTTTCATTTTTTAAATTATCAGCGAGGTGGAAATTTATGAAAAACTTAGTTCAAACCGTTACAGGAACTATTTCAAAAAGTGAAATCGGACGTTGTCTTGCTCATCAGCATGTTATATTCGGATATCCCGGATGGGAAAGCGCCGTTCAAGCTCCTTTTAAAGAAGAAGAACAGCTTGCGAAGGTCTGTGCCGTTTTAAACGACGCAAAGGAGCGCTATGGACTCAAAACTGTTGTTGATGCAACTCCTAACGAATGCGGAAGAATGCCACTTTTCCTTAAAAAGGTATCTGAGCTTACCGGCATTAATATCGTCATGACAAGCGGTTATTATTATGAAGGCGAGGGTGCTCCCGCATATTTCAGATTCCGCATGGCATACGGAAATGCCGAAGAGGAAATCTATAAAATGATGTATAAAGAAGTCACCGAAGGTGTCGGCGACACAGGCGTAAAGGCCGGTGTCTTAAAGGTTGCTTCCGGAGCAGGTGCGATCAGCGATTATGAAGACATTTTCATGCGTGCGGCTGCAAGGGTTTCCGCCGAGACTAACACACCGATCATCACACATACCCAAAGGGGAACAATGGGATCCGAACAGGCAAGAAGACTTAAAGAATACGGCGCAGATCCCGATCATATCATGATAGGTCATCTTGACAACTGCACCGATGCCGATGAGCTGCTTAAAGTCGCTGAAGAAGGCGTATATATGGGATTTGACCGTATGGGAATTCAGGGCTTTACCGGCGCACCGAGAGAGACAAGAAAAGTCGTTCTTATCGATGGTATCGCCTCACTCGGATACGCAGATAAGATCTGTCTTGCCCACGACAGCATCATAACAATGCTGGGGGATCCGTGGATCTACAGCGAACAGGATGCCAAAGACTTAAAAGACTGGGATTGGGTACATGTATTTAAAAACATCATGCCCCAGCTTATAAAGATGGGACTTCCCGAATCAACCGTCGAACGGTTTGTTACCGAAAATCCCGCTAATATACTTGTTTTTTAAAGAATTATAAATCTGATAGAAATAAAACTGCTAGGGAGTCGACTTATTCCGTCTCCCTGATTGTAGACAAGAAAGCATTTATACATTAAAATTTTCCATAACTAAATGCAAAATCACAATTCAAAAAAAATGACAGGAGACAATGGTTATGGCAAATGTATGTGAAATTATAATGTTGATCTGTTTCGGCGTATCGTGGCCGATAAACTTCCGTAAGGCATGGATCTCAGGCACGGCAAAAGGAACGAGCCTGGCATTTCTTTGTATGATAGAGTGCGGATATATTGCCGGAATCGCGGCAAAACTGATCCGGGGCGACATCAACTACGTTTTGATTTTTTATACGATCAACATCATTGCAGTTGCAGCAAATATCATTCTCTACTTTGTCAATAAAAAGAAGGATCGGATGAGAGGAATTTAAAGATTCTGCATCTATACATGGAAGATTTTAGTAAACAGATATATCGCATTGTTTACATGATAAAAAGGAGTCCGAACCATGTATATCCAGTCTATGATAGAAAGTGAATATAAAAAGAAAGTCATCTCTGCGGATGATGCCGCAAAGCTTGTAAAAAGCGGCGATAATCTGCAGTTCGGGCTGACCCACGCTGCCACTGTTGAATTTGATAAGGCACTGGCAAAGCGTGCCGACGAGCTCAGCAACGTTACCATCTACAGCACACTGCCTCTTCGAAACGCGCCTTTTGAATGCAGCACCGCCGATCCGGAGCATAAAGCATTCCGCTTTTACTGCACACATTTCAGTGCCAACGAGCGAAAGATGTGTGCCGACGGAAACTGCTGGTTTGTACCTCAGAATTTCCACGAGCTTCCAAGATACTGGGCAGAAGAATTAAAAACCTTCGATATCTTTATTGCCCGTGTCGGTAAAATGGATAAAAACGGCTATTTCAATATCGGTCCCCAGGTTGGTGATTTCTGGGCTTATTACCGTAATTCAAAGATTAAGATTCTTGAAGTCTCCGATATAATGCCCTACGCCTGCGGCCGCGACAATCTGGTAAACATTGCAGATATCGATTACGTTATTGAAGGATCAAATACACCATTGGCAGTACTTCCGGATTCAGAGCCTACCGACGTTGAAGTAAGGATTGCAGAAAACGTTCTTCCGCTTATTAAATCGGGATCCTGCATCCAGATAGGCATCGGCGGACTTTCCAATACCATCGGCAAATTCATCTGCGATTCCGATATCAAAGACCTCAGCGGTCATACAGAAATGCTTACATCCAGTTATTTAAGGATGTTCTTAGCCGGAAAGCTTACCGGAAATAAAAATATCGACAAAGGAAAACTGGTATACACCTTTGCCGGTGGAACCAAAGAGCTGTATGACTTTATATGGCATAATGAAATGCTCTGCTGCGCACCGGTGGACTATGTAAACTCTCCTGCAGTTATCGGAAGCATCGACAATATGGTTTCCATAAATACCTGTCTTAATGTTGATCTCTTCGGTCAGGTAAGTGCCGAATCGGCAGGTCTTCGTCAGATCAGCGGCACCGGCGGACAGCTGGATTTCTGCATCGGATCGTATATGTCAAAGGGCGGAAAGGGTATTCTTTGCCTGCCCTCCGCAAGAAAGCTTAAGGATGGCACATTAGAATCAAACATCGTCCCGTATTTCAAGCCGGGCACAGTAGTTACCACACCGCGTTCCGCTGTCAATTATATCGCCACAGAATACGGTATCGTCAATATGAAAGGACGTTCCACATGCGAGCGTGCCGAGCTCCTGGTTTCGATCGCTCATCCGCAGTTCCGTGATGAACTGATTAAAAACTGTATGGAAATGAGAATCTGGAAATGAACAAAAATGTTTTTAAAGAATCATTGGAATCAATGCTTCAAATGCAAATTGACAACGAGCGTTTGGCCTCTAAAATGAACGCCTCGCTGAATCTTAAGCTTCTCGAAATTGATGAAGAAAATTTAAACTGGGTTGATTTCGTCTACCAGGCAAAGGAATCGCACACAAATGCTTATGGCGGAATACACGGTGGTATTGCCTGTGCAATTCTCGATACATGTGCAGGATTTGCCATCGCCGCATTCTCGCAGCGCAGCCCATCCACCGTCAGTCTGACGACAAACTACCTGCTTCCGATGTGCGGCACCGACTTCCGGATACATGTCGTACTTAACCATATCGGAAACAAGGTCGCAAGCGCGACCGGCGAGATTTACGACCAAAACACAAATGAATTATGCGTAACATCGCTGATTCAGTATATCCTTCTGAATCACACGATTTCGGAAATTTGAAGAACAAAAAAACAGGAGCTGAATATCTCCTGTTTTTTTGATACCTACTGATTGCTCCGTGCTCCGCACTCCCGCAATCCTCGAAAGACATGAGTATTCCGCACATTTTTCTGCGAAAAAATGGCTACATACTCATGTCTTTCGGGTT
>CAYMAY010000047.1:0-12297 GCA_964388555.1 uncultured Lachnospiraceae bacterium | reverse complement strand
CGATTCCGCCGCCTATCGTGTAAGGAAGCTTTCCTTCAAGAAGCATCTTGTGGAATGGGAGAGAAGCTCTTTCGGGGCATCCTGCCTTATCAAGCTGTTCAACAAGGGATTTCTCGTCTACGCGGATTCCCATGCTGGAAATCTCAAGTGCTCTGTCGAGCAGCGGATACCAGAAGAGAATATCACCGTTGAGCTGCCAGTCGTCGTAGTCCGGGGCACGTCCGTCGTGGGGCTTTCCATCCGAAAGCTTATCACCGATCTTCATAACGAATATGCAACCGAGCTCTTTGCAGGCTCTGTTTTCTCTCTCACGAGGATCTGTGCAGTCCGGATATTTCGCAATAAGCTCTTCGGAAGTAACGAAATGAATCTTGTCCGGAAGCTTATTTACGGCCTGAGGATATTTGTACCATACCTCGTGTTCCATGTGCTTAATAATCTTGAAGATGCGCTCAACGATTGTTTTAAGCGTTTCAACAGTTCTCTGTTCCTTTGTGAGAACCATTTCCCAATCCCACTGATCAACGTAGCAGGAGTGAAGGTTATCGAGCTCCTCGTCTCTGCGGATCGCATTCATGTTTGTGTAGAGACCTTCGCCGGGTTTAAATCCGTAACGGCCGAGCGCCATTCTTTTCCATTTTGCCAGGGAATGAACAACCTCGTAAGTTTCTCCGGGTATATCTGCGATATCGAAGCTTACAGGTCTCTCAACTCCGTTCAGATTATCATTGAGACCCGAAGCATTAGAAACGAAAAGCGGAGCCGAAATTCTCTCTAAATTCATTTCACGCTCCAGTTCCCGTTGGAACGTATCGCGTATATACTTTATCGCTGATTGAGTTTCTCTTACTGTAAGATGAGGGTCATATCCCTTTGGTAATATAAGAGCCATAATTTACCTGCTTTCTTCGATGTTAATGCTATCGATTTTTTTACACCGTATCAAATATTATCAGAATGTAGATTCAAATTCAATCGAAAAAATGTTATCATTTCATTTATGTATAAACGTCCAGACGTAAATGTGTCCGGATAAGAAGAAAAGGCAGAATGATATGAAAAAATGTCTCATAGTTTCGGGTGGTGAATTCGAAAAAATAGAAGGTAACGCAGTATATGATCTTATAATCGCATGCGACAGAGGATATGAAAGATGCGTTAAGAACGGGATTGTTCCGGATGTGGTCATAGGCGATTTTGATTCTTACGGTGGAAAGATTGATGATAAAATAGAAGTTATTAAATTAAATCCCATAAAAGATGACACGGATACCATGAGTGCCGTCCGCTATGCAATTGATAACGGCTGCAAAGAGATAAGGATATGCTGTGCATTCGGGGGCAGATTCGATCACAGCATGGCAAATATTCAGACGGCCTCGTTCATCCTTGAAAACGGCGCTGCGCCGATCATCACCGGAAAAGATACCATTGTTTACGGAATAAAAAACAGTGAGATCACATTGCCTAAAAAAGAGGATTGTTATATCTCGTTTTTTGCGCTTTCAAATGTATGCGAGGGCGTGACAATAAAAGGAACGAAATATCTTATGGACAATGGCGTCATCACGAACACATTCCCCATCGGGGTAAGCAATGAGTGGACCGGTGATGAGGCACATATTGCGGTGAAGAGCGGAACAGCGGTAATTATAATTTCAAAATTTATGTAAAGGATGATTTTACATAAATTTTACATATGACGGATTATAGGATTTACAATATAAGTATAGGATTACGTCATAAGGTCAGAAAGTAGCGAATCTTAGGAGGATACGGATAGATGATTTTTTGTGTTGAAGATGATGACGCTGTCAGAGAGCTTATGATATATACCCTTAAAACGGCGGGATTTAAGGCTAGGGGATTTTCCAGCAGCGAAGAATTCTGGGCTGCACTTCGTGAAAAGCGTCCTGAGCTTATACTGCTCGACATAATGCTTCCCGGAGAGGATGGGATTTCGATCCTTCGAAAGCTTCGCGGTTCACCAGTAACATCTGATATACCGGTTATAATGTCTACGGCCAAGGATTCGGAATTTGACAAGGTAATAGGGCTGGATTCGGGAGCGGATGACTATCTTTGCAAACCCTTCGGAATGATGGAAATGCTTTCCAGAATTAAAGCTGTGCTTCGAAGAGCTACACCGAAGGCAGGCGTGGTCTTAAGCTGCGGAGATATATTGTTGGATGAGGGCAGACACACTGTCCTTGTAAAAGGAAAGCCCGTTGCCCTTACTCTTAAGGAATACGAGGTACTCAAGCTCTTTATGGAAAATACAGATCAGGTATTTACCCGTGAGGTTTTGCTTTCGAAGATCTGGGGTCTTGATTTTATTGGCGAGACGAGAACGGTGGACGTTCATATCGGTACGCTGCGCACGAAGCTTGCCGAATGCGGCGACATGATCAAGACGGTCCGCGGTGTCGGATATAAGATGGAGGGGCAGGATAATGAGCAGGAAAATATTTAAAACCGTATGGCTCGTTGCCTTTGGTGTTTTCATTGCGTCTCTTCTTTTTATAATTGCTATTTCATCTGAATATATATCACAGACACAGGAAAACAGACTTAAGACGGAAACGGAGCTTGCGGCAAAGGGCGTTGAGCTCGACGGTGAGAAATATTTAGAAAGCCTGGATACCAATGATTACAGGATCACCTGGATATCTAAGGACGGTGAGGTTTTGTTCGAGAGTGATTCCGATGCCAACACCATGGACAATCATCTCGAAAGAGAAGAAGTAAAAGAAGCGTTAGAGGAAGGCTATGGTGAGAGCGTAAGAAATTCCGACACCCTCGATATTCAGCAGTATTATGTGGCACAAAAGCTGGATGACGGCTCCGTTATAAGAGTAGCCGAGGAGCAGATTACGGTTTGGTCTGTTCTTGTTAAGTTCATGCCGATGATAATCCTCATTGTAGTTGTGGCTCTTATTGTAGCATTAGTGATCGCATCGAGGCTTGCAAAGAGCATCATCAAACCTATAAACGAGATAGATACTGATAAGCCGAAGGATTATATAGAAAAAAGCGAATATGCAGAATTGCGGCCATTGCTGGAAAAGCTTGATAAACAGCAGGAACAGCTTAAGAGCGACAGGACGGAGCTTGAGAGTGCGTCGCTTATACGTCAGGAGTTTACGGCGAATGTCTCCCATGAACTTAAGACACCGCTCCACGCTATATCCGGATATGCGGAGCTTATAGAAAACGGCATGGTTAAGAGTGCTGATATAAAGACGTTTGCCGGCAAGATACGTTTGGAGTCCATAAGGATGACATCGCTTGTTGAGGATATAATAGATCTTACGAGGCTTGACGGCGGGGCGGAAGATGATAAATTTGAGGAATGCGACCTTGCGCGTATATCAGAAAATGCGGTCGACAGTTTAAGATCCGCTGCCGCAGAAAAAAATATAACTGTAGAGACGGATCTGGAAAGCGCTGTTATGAGAGGTGTTCCGCAGCAACTTTACAGCATAGTTTACAACTTGTGTGATAATGCGATAAAATACAACAAGAACGACGGCAAGGTAAAGGTCAAGGTAAGAAATAAAAAAGACGGTATTTTGCTGAGCGTTAAGGACACGGGTGTTGGGATTCCAAAGGAAAGCCGCAGCCGCATCTTCGAGAGATTCTACCGCGTAGATAAGAGCCGCTCTAAGGATGTTGGCGGAACAGGTCTTGGCCTTTCGATAGTTAAGCATGCCGTGCTCATACATAACGGGACGATAATGGTAAACAGCTCAAAGGATAAGGGCTCCGAGTTTACCGTGGTGTTCCCGAAATAAATACAATATCAGAAGGAGAACAATTTGATCAATTTCAACGAAAAAAAAGGCTTCATATGCGATATGGACGGAGTTATATATCACGGCAACGTGATACTCCCGGGTGTTCGCGAATTTATTGACTGGCTTCAGAAAAACAATAAGGAATATCTTTTCCTTACCAACAACAGCAGCTTAACGCCAAAGGAACTTCAGCTTAAGCTTCAGCGTCTCGGGCTGGATGTGCCGGAAGAGCATTTTTACACAAGTGCTCTTGCAACGGCGGCATTCTTAAAAGAGCAGTCGCCGGGATGCTCGGCATATGTCATAGGAGAGGCAGGACTTTTGAATGCTCTTTATGACGTGGGAATCGTTATGAACGATGTCAATCCTGATTACGTTGTTGTGGGAGAGGCTAAATCGTATTCGATGGACACTCTTACGCATGCAACGAATCTCGTATTAAAGGGAGCCAAGCTCATAGGAGCCAACTCCGATGTGTCAGGGCCTATCGAAAAAGGAATAGCTCCGGCGTGCAGAGCCCTTGTATCGCCGATAGAAATGGCAACGGGCCATACGGCTTATTTCTGCGGAAAGCCTAATCCGCTCATGATGCGCACCGGCCTTAAGATCCTTGGCTGCCACAGCGCTGAGGCTGTTATGATAGGCGACAGGATGGATACCGACGTTATTTCCGGAATGGAAAGCGGCATATCAACTGTGCTCGTACTTTCCGGAATAACAACAAGAGAAATGCTGGTGAACTTCGCTTACAGACCCAGCGTCGTATTTGACGGCGTGGGTGATATCGTAAAGGCGGCCGAAGGGCAGAAATAAAAAACAAACAGATACAGGCATCGTGAATTGCAGGAATGCTTTTTACGGTGTCTGTTCTTTATCTACGCAAGGACTAAACCGGCTACCTGCACTGAAAAGGGTGAAAAAGTCGCAATCTGCGGAGTTTGCCGGCAGGAAGTAAAAGAAGAGATCCCGATGCTCGAGCATGAATGGGATGACGGCGTTGTAACAAAAGAAGCCACCACAACCGAGAAAGGCGTGAAGACATTTACATGCGTTAAATGTCAAACGACAAAAACAGAGGATATACCGGTTCTTATCGTAAATGACAAAGCCGCTAACAATACGAATACTGAGGCTGCAAATATCACATTGTTCGCAATGCTTGCAATCATTTCTGCATGCGGAATCATTATCCTTAGCAGAAAAAAGTTTGAAAGAAAGTAATAGAAAAATTTAAATCTATCTTTAAACAGCATCCCTCACCGCTTTTGTTGGTGGGGGATGTTTTTACGTAAAAAGCGAATTTACTTGCTTTTACATTCTTTTTACAGTTGAGTGATAACAAACTTTACCGATGGATTTTAAGATATCACTTGTCAAAAACAAGAGAAGAAAAATTTTAAAAGCATGTAATGCAAAAAAAGGAGAATGAAAAATGAGAACAAAAAGAATCGCTACTATAGCACTTTCGGCAATAATGGGAGCAACACTTATCACAGGTTGCGGAAGCCAGTCAGCAGATACGTCATCAAGCGCTGCAGATTCAACATCTGAGGCAGTTGCAGAATCATCTGTAGAAGAGAGCACATCAGAAGAGTCCGCTTCATCTGAGGCAACAAGTGATCTTTCAGGAAGTGTTTCAACAAATGGTTCCACATCAATGGAGAAGGTAATCGGTACTCTTTCAGAGCAGTTCATGGCTGATAACCCGGGAGTAACAGTAACATACGATCCTACAGGATCAGGTACAGGTATCGAGGCTGTTAAGAACGGCACATGCGATATAGGACTTGCATCTCGTGCACTTAAGGATGACGAGACAGGTCTTACGGGAACAACTGTTGCACTTGATGGTATCGCAATCATCGTAAATGCTAACAACGGAGTAGACGATCTTACAGTTGAGCAGATAGCTGATATCTACACAGGAAAGATAACAAACTGGAGCGAGGTTGGCGGAAATGATATTGAGATTTCCTGCATAGGACGTGAGTCAGGATCAGGTACGAGAGATGGTTTTGAAAGCGTTACAGACACAAAGGATGCCTGCGTACTTGCTCAGGAGCTTACATCTACAGGCGCTGTAATCTCTGCAGTAGCAAGCAACGAGAACGCTATCGGATATGCTTCTCTTTCATCAGTTGAAGGTCAGGACGGAATCGTAGCTGTTAAGGTAAACGGAGTTGAGTGCAGCGAGGATACAGTTCTTGACGGAACATATGAGATCCAGAGACCTTTCACACTCGTAACAAACGACAGCGTTGAGCTTTCAACAGAGGCACAGGCATTTTTCGATTATATGATCTCTGCTGATGCAGCAGACCTCATCACAAAAGCAGGTGCGGTTCCGGTCGCAGAATAATCCATAAAGTCATAAATAAAACTTACAATCTGCCCCTTAGCAATGCCGAGGGGCAGATAAGCTATGCGGAGGCATTATGAAAAAAGGAAAAGATGCGATAGAACATATAGCACATCTTATATTTTTAATCTGTGGAGTAACCTCAGTCGGAATCGTTCTGTGTATAAGCATATACCTGATAATCTCGGGAATACCTGCGATACAGGAAATAGGATTATTTAATTTCTTATTCGGAACAACATGGAGTGCCGGAACGAATCAATTCGGAATACTGCCGTTTATCCTTACAAGTATATACGGAACGGGCGGAGCCGTCCTTATCGGTGTTCCAATCGGAATACTTACGGCCGTGTTCCTGGCAAAGGTTGCACCGCCTAAGTTTGCGAAGGGCGTACGCACATGCGTTGAACTTCTGGCTGGAATCCCTTCGGTTGTTTACGGCCTTGTGGGAATGTCCGTACTTGTTCCCGTGGTGCAGTCGGCGTTTGGCCTTTCATCGGGAGCAACGCTGTTTACGGCGATAATCGTTCTGACGGTTATGATCCTTCCTTATATAATAAACGTTTCGGAGACGGCCCTTAGAGCAGTTCCGAAGGAATATGAGGAAGCTTCTCTTGCACTTGGTGCGACAAAAACGGAAACGTATTTCAAAGTATCTCTTCGTGCCGCAAGCAGCGGTGTTATAGCTGCCGTTATACAGGGCGTGGGAAGAGCGATAGGAGAGGCCATGGCGGTAATCATGGTTGCCGGAAACGTTGCGAATATGCCGTCGCTTTTCGGTTCGGTACGTTTTCTTACAACGGCCATTGTTTCGGAGATGTCTTACGCATCGTATGGTTCACTCCAGAGAAACGCGCTGTTTTCCATAGGCCTTGTACTGTTCCTTTTCATAATGCTTATAAATGCACTTCTTCGTTTTGTAACGGGACGGGAGGCTAAGTAATGAGAAAATTCAAAGAAATACTGCTTAAGGTCCTGATGGGCGTTGCAGTCGTTATAACCTGCGGCGTACTGGTTTTCCTGATAGTGACAATTTTTGCAAAGGGCGTCGGAAGCATAACACCGGAGTTTCTTTCAACCCAGTCCAGCTACGTTGAAGATACGATAGGCATCCTGCCTAACATACTTAATACGCTGTACATCATCATTGTTGCCATGGTAATAGTTCTTCCGCTGGGCGTATGCGCCGCCGTTTATATAACGGAGTATGCGTCAAATCACAAGGTAGTACAGTTTATCAGCTTCGCAACGGAAACACTTACCGGTATACCATCCATCCTGTTCGGCCTTGTGGGAATGCTTATCTTTACACAGCTTATGGGACTTAAACAGGGAATACTAGCCGGAGGACTTACCCTTGTTATGATGGTTCTGCCCACCATCGTTACCAATACAAGAGAAAGCCTCATGACCGTTCCCAACAGTTACCGCGAGGGCGCGCTTGCCCTTGGAAGCGGCAAATGGCACATGATAAGAACGGTTGTTCTTCCTAACTCAATAGATGGTATACTTACAGGTTGTATTCTTTCCATAGGAAGAATCACAGGCGAATCCGCCGCACTTTTATTTACGGCGGGATTCGGATTACAGTTGGCTGATTTCTTTACATCGCTGCAGTCATCATCTGCAACGCTAACAGTTGCTCTGTATGTATATGCCAGCGAGCGTGGAGAATTCGGAATAGCCTTTGGAATAGCTGTTATACTTATGCTGCTTACGCTTGGTCTTAATATTACGGCGTCGGCGATCACGAAGAAGATACAAAAGAGGAGAAACGGATGAGCGAAACCATCTTATCATCAAAAAATTTAAATCTCTGGTACGGAGATCATCAGGCTCTTTACGATATAAACACCGAAATAAAGAAAAACGAGATAACGGCTCTTATAGGACCTTCCGGATGCGGAAAATCCACATATCTGCGCACGCTTAATCTTATGAATAAGCTTATACCGGGCTGCAGGATAGAAGGTGAGATAAAGTTTTACGACCAGAATATATATGACGAAAAAGCTGACATCACGGAGATCCGCAGCAGGATTGGAATGGTTTTCCAGAAGCCCAATCCGTTCCCGATGAGCATTTACGATAATATTGCATACGGTCCGAGACTTCACGGGAAGAAGAGCAAGAGTGAGCTTGATGAGATCGTTGAGACGTCTCTCAGGAAAGCCGCCATCTGGACGGAAACGAAGGATTCTCTTAAAAAATCGGCTCTCGGTCTTTCCGGCGGACAGCAGCAGAGGCTTTGCATAGCAAGAGCGCTGGCAGTAGAACCTGAGGTGCTTCTTATGGATGAGCCTACAAGCGCCCTGGATCCCATCTCTACGGGCAAGATAGAAGAGCTTGCGCAGGAGCTTAAGGAAAAGTACACTATAGTAATAGTTACGCATAACATGCAGCAGGCGGCGAGAATATCAGATAAGACGGCATTCTTCCTGCTTGGAAAGCTGATAGAGTTTGATACAACTGAGCATATATTTAAATCCCCGTCCGATAAGCGAACAGAGGACTATGTAAACGGAAGATTTGGCTGATATTATCACGTTGTCATATGCACTTTGATATGCGAATGGCAGTGCGACATAGCTACTTTACATAGATTTTACATAAACTTGATTTTTAATTTGACAAATAAATGCTATAGTTTTTGTAGAATGATTTTTGGGGAGAAAAGTTTATGACTTTATTTGATATTCTGGCTCTTATAGGAGGTCTTGCCCTTTTCCTTTTCGGAATGAGTATGATGGGAGAGGCGTTGGAAAGGCGCGCAGGCGCAGGTCTTAAGAGTCTTATCGGAAGGCTTACTGCGAGAAAATCCACGGGACTTCTTACAGGACTCGGAATCACTTCGGTTATTCAGAGTTCGTCGGCGACCACCGTTATGGTTGTCGGATTCGTAAACTCAGGTCTTATGACGCTTCGCCAGTCAATTCCCATTATCATGGGCGCAAACATAGGAACCACCGTTACAGCGTGGATCCTGAGTCTTGCGGGCATCGGCGAGGACAATTTCTTTGTACAGCTTCTTAAGCCGACATCATGGACACCGATCCTTGCACTTATCGGATTGATCTTTTATCTTGCGGGAAAAGGCAAGAAAAAGGACACGGGTCTTATCCTTGTGGGATTCGCAATCCTTATGTACGGAATGGATTCCATGTCATCTTCGGTATCGGGATTGCAGAATGTTCCTCAGTTCAGAGAGCTGTTCATTGCATTCCAGAATCCCATACTCGGAATACTTATCGGAGCCCTCGTTACCGGTATAATACAGTCCAGTTCAGCATCTGTCGGAATACTTCAGGCACTTGCGTCGACCGGAGCCGTTACATACGGCGCTGCCATACCGATAATAATGGGTCAGAACATCGGAACATGTGTTACGGCAATGATCTCCTCAATCGGAACAAACAAGAATGCACGCCGTGCCGCTGTTGTTCATCTGAGCTTTAACGTAATAGGTTCTGCCGTCTGGATAACGGTGTTCTGTATCGTAAAAGCAATAGTAAATCCGGTTATCCTTACGGAATCGGCATCGTTGATGGGAATAGCTGTCTGCCATTCGGCATTTAATATAGCATGTACTATCCTGTTTTATCCGGCCAGTGGTCTTCTTGAGAAGCTTGCTTACAAGCTTATTCCGGAAGGAAAAGGGAACGAGAAGGATACGATGCTTGATGTACGTCTTCTTGCATCTCCGTCTATTGCGGTATCACGCTGCAAGGATCTGCTTGATAAGATGGCAGTTACATCTGTCGAGGCAATGAAGGAAAGTCTCAAGCTCATCGACGGATATTCAGAGGAAGCTGCGAAAAGGATACGTGAGGCTGAGAATGAGACGGATCATATAGAGGACGTTCTGGGAAGCTATCTTGTTAAACTGGCGGGAAGCGCACTTACTGATGAGCAGGGTGAGCATACCACGGAATACATGAAACTCATTGGAGACTACGAGCGTATAAGTGACCATGCGGTAAATATTCTTGAATCCTGCGAAGAGATGAAGGAAAAGGGAATAAAATTCTCTGCTAATGCAGAAAAAGAGTATCACACTATCGCAAGCGCTATAAATGAAATACTGGATCTGTCATATCAGGCGTTTAAGGGAAATAACCTCGAGTGTGCGAGAAAGACAGAACCCCTTGAGCAGGTTATAGATAACCTCAAGGAGATCCTGCGTACACGTCATATCATAAGAGTACAGAAGAACGAATGTTCCATAGAGGCAGGATTTGTCTGGAACGATATTCTTACGAACCTTGAGAGAGTTTCGGATCACTGCTCAAATATCTCCGGTTGTATCATAGATACCGCCGAGCACAACATGGATACTCATAAGAACATGAGAGACATCCGCGAATCCGATGAGGATTTCAAGGTTGCATACGGCGTATTCAGTTCGAGATACAGCGTATAAGGATTAAGAAAATAAAAGATCAACAGAGGCTGCTGCACTATAAAGGTGTTTCAGCCTCATTTTCATGTAAAAAAACAGCGGCGTATATGTTATAATCAGTTCGGCGGTGATTTCCGCACAAAAAATCACTATCTCAAGGAGAAAAAAAATGAGCTACGCAGATAAGCTTTTTATAGACATGTGCAACGATATCATAGAAAACGGAACCAGCACCCAGGGTGAAAAGGTGCGTCCGAAATGGGATGACGGTTCCTTTGCATATACGATAAAGAAATTCGGCGTCGTAAACAGGTACGATCTTTCAAAGGAATTTCCGGCCATAACATTGCGTCGAACCGCCATCAAATCCGCATTCGACGAGGTGCTTTGGATCTGGCAGAAGAAATCGAATAATATCAAGGATCTGAAGAGTCACATCTGGGACGAATGGGCTGATGAGAACGGTTCCATCGGCAAGGCCTACGGTTATCAGATGGGCGTTAAGCATAATTACAAAGAGGGCATGATGGATCAGGTGGACAGAGTTCTCTATGATCTGAAGAACACGCCCTTCAGCCGCAGGATAATGACGAACATGTACGTTCATGCGGATTTAAGTGAGATGGCGCTTTATCCATGCGCGTATTCGATGACCTTCAATGTTGTCCAGAAGCCGGGTCACGATAAACTGACGCTAAACGCAGTATTAAACCAGCGTTCGCAGGATGTGCTTGCGGCTAACAACTGGAATGTCTGTCAGTATTCGCTTCTCTTGATAGCTATCGCCCAGGTTTCCGGCATGGAGGCGGGAGAGCTTTTGCATGTGATCGCCGATGCGCATATTTATGACAGACACGTTCCTATCGTAAAGGAACTTATAAAGAGGCCGATATACGAGGCGCCGATAGTAAAATTAAATCCCGATATAAAGAATTTTTATGATTTTACAATGAACGATGTTATCGTGGAAAATTATAAATTCGGACCGCAGGTTGAGAATATTCCCATAGCGGTTTAATTCAGTCGAACAAGACTTGCTAACAAGTATAATAAGGAGACCGGACATGAAACTTATAGCGGCGGCAGATAAAAACTGGGCAATCGGAAAAGATAATTCGCTTTTGATATCAATACCTGCGGATATGAAATTTTTCCGCGAGACCACATCGGGTCACGTGATCGTTATGGGAAGAAAGACACTGGAAAGCTTTCCAAATGGGGCGCCTTTAAAAAACAGGGTGAACATCGTTCTTACAAGAGATATAGAATATAAGAAGGACGGCGCCATTATCGTCCACGACATCGATGAATTAACACAGAAGATAAAAGAGTATGATTCGGAGGATATATTTGTAATAGGCGGCGGAAGTATATATGAACAACTCCTGCCGTTGTGTGATACTGCGTATATTACGAAGATAGATAAGGCATTCGACGCAGACACATATTTCCCGGATCTTGATAAAAGCGGGGAGTGGAAAGTCGAGCACGAGGGCGAACGTTATGAGCATAACGGTATCGGGTACCAGTTCGTAACGTACATTAGAAAATGAGAGATGCTATCTTCGGAACGCTACAAAAATGAGATAGGGCTAAATATTAAAAATTAGTCAGTAACCGGCCAAAAACGGGACAATACTGATGGTATATTTAAATTTGGGAGTTAAAATGAGAAATCAAACAAAAGAAGTTCATATAGGCAACAGGGTGATAGGCGGCGGTAATCCGGTGCTTATACAGTC
>CAYMAY010000046.1:8681-12378 GCA_964388555.1 uncultured Lachnospiraceae bacterium | reverse complement strand
CGGATTTTTACCTTTAAAAATCAAAAGAGGACTGCCGTTTAATGCGACAGCCCCAATCATCTCATTATTTAATTGATTCTTCCCACTCTTTCTGCGAGCATCCCTCGCATGGGCTTCCGTGTCTCTTATAATCCTTAAGTGATCCTTCTGTGATAAGCTGAAGATCATATATGCGTTCATTCACCATATCCCACATGCAATACGGAAGGTGATCCCTGTGGCCTCTGTGCAACATTACACATTCCCAGCATTTTCCATGATGCGGACATGCTTCCGGACATGAGCAGTAATCCACTCCGCTCTCCTTTATCCTGTTGAGCTCATCCATCTTCATCTTATAGCTCTCGGCTTTTGTAAGCTCGCCGGCACGTGACATTTCCATTTCTTTTCTGAATACTTTGTTGTAATCGACTCTTACTTCCTTTTCGCTCATAACTTTTCTCTCCTTGTCAATACGCATGACAAAATGCGCATTTTTCGTCACTTTTGAGTGATTATGCTATAACTTTGCAATAATATCAACCATTATCTTGCTAATTTACACCTTTTTTATAATAATATTGCCGCTCAGATTATACGTTATTGTGCAAAAATTCGAAAATTTATAATTTCTTTATTTTTTTAAGACTTCTTTTAGTGTGTATACACATTTTCATCATATCTGTAGTTTAGATTATATGTCAGATAGTTAATCAACTACTTACTATCTCCCCCTCATTAAACGAAAACGAAAAAGACCTCGAAGAGGTCTTTTTTGCTGTGTAAAAAAGATATATTTTTCTTCTTTATACTCTTCTTCGGTGTGTTTTTCTTTGCCATTTTAATTTACTCATCCAAAAGTTCTGCCGCTCTTTGATTTACCGCATATTCAACAAGCATCAGTCTCTTCTTATCAAGATTATACCTGCTGTGCCTGGCGAACTTGAAATTTAAAAGTTTTCTGACAGCATTCCGTCGTTCATGGGTCATGACTTTTTTTGCTTCCGACGCAAAATCATCATATACACACGGAAGTTGCGTTTTTGCGTATTTCAAAAAACTGTCTTTATTTTTAAGTGCATCAGCACCTGCAAAATTAAACAAGCTGTTCCCGTGATCAAAAAACGGAGCGGGCGCGATAATTTTATTCGTTCTGCTGTCGATCAGAAAACCGAAATTACCGTAATGTCTGTCGGTATTAAAAATCAGAGCGTCAAAAACGAACATATCATCTAAGGCTTTTTCAAATTCCGCGCCCAATTTTTTGTAATATTCCCTGACAGCGGTCATTCCGCCCGTGCGTACTATCCGACCGACAGGAACGAACGAGACATCCTTACTTGTAAAGAGTTCACATGTAGAACAGAGCGTATCTTTCCATTTTGAAAGACTATACGGAACAGCGTTTATGCCAAGAATTTTTCCGATTTGATAAGCGTAAAACTCCGAATACGGTTCATTTCCGGCGTTGGATGCTCCCATTGTTCCTCCCTTATACAAAATGATTTTACCGTTTATTCTGCGCCAACATTTCGGAAGCATGCCATTCGTTGTAAATTCCGGGCTCGACGTCAGCTGCGAGATATTACCGCTTCCGTAACCGGTGAACGCTATTTGACCCAAAACACGGCTGAATCGATTATCGTACAAATTCACTCTGTCAAAGCTGTCACGGCTGTCTTCCAGCCTGAGCCAATAGCAGTCATTAAGGCTCAGCCCCTTTGAAATGCGAATTATATCAAACGGACGATTCATGCTTAAGCCCATGGCCGATAGCAGATTATCCACATAGGCGCGGTTCTTAGGTATGGAACGTTGCCTGATCCATGACTCAATACCATTTTCGGATACTTCATGCAGATCGAGCGGAAACAATTTTCTGTTTTCCTCGTGGACTTCAATTATTTTAATATTCGCTTCCGCCCTGCTTTCGGCATAAAACACGACAAGCGGTGTATCAAAATGCATAAGCGTATAAATCATTTCAGGCTCCTTCTTATATTGCAAAAAAACAGTCACACAATTCAACCGAACTGTGTGACCACATTATAACATTTTTGATAACTATTAAGCTACCTTAATTTCCCTGCTTGATGGCAGCCTGTGCTGCTGCGAGTCTTGCGATCGGTACTCTGAAGGGTGAGCAGGATACATAATCAAGACCGAGGCTGTTGCAGAACTCTACGGATGAAGGATCTCCGCCGTGCTCTCCGCATATTCCACAGTGGAGTGTCGGACGTGCCTTTCTTCCCAGTGTTACTGCCATATCCATGAGCTTTCCTACGCCAACCTGATCCAGCTTAGCAAACGGATCGTTCTCGAAGATCTTAGCATCATAGTATGCGCCAAGGAACTTACCAGCGTCATCACGTGAGAATCCGTATGTCATCTGCGTAAGATCGTTTGTTCCGAAGCAGAAGAACTCAGCTTCTTCAGCTATCTCATCAGCGGTAAGAGCTGCTCTCGGGATCTCGATCATTGTTCCGACTTCATATTCGATGTTGGAACCTGCTGCCTTTATCTCTTCGTCAGCTGTCTCAACGACAATCTTCTTAACGAACTTAAACTCTTTGATGTCGCCAACAAGCGGGATCATTATCTCGGGCTTAACGTTCCATGTCGGATTAGCATTCTGAACGTTTATAGCCGCGCGGATGATAGCTCTTGTCTGCATTTTTGCGATCTCAGGATATGTTACGCTGAGACGGCATCCTCTGTGTCCCATCATCGGGTTGAACTCATGAAGTCCCTGGATGATTCCCTTTATCTGATCAACAGTCTTGCCCTGAGCCTTAGCCAGAAGTTCGATATCCTCTTCAGCTGTGGGAACGAACTCATGAAGCGGCGGATCAAGGAAACGTATTGTAACAGGATTTCCCTCAAGCGCTGTGTAAAGTGCTTCGAAATCTGACTGCTGCATCGGAAGGATCTTATCCAGTGCCTTTTCTCTTCCCTCTACTGTATCTGAGCAGATCATCTCACGGAATGCTGCGATTCTGTCGGGATCAAAGAACATATGCTCTGTTCTGCAAAGACCGATTCCCTCTGCACCAAGCTCACGAGCCTTCTTAGCATCTGCCGGTGTATCAGCGTTTGTTCTGACTTTAAGCTTTCTGTATTTATCTGCCCAGCCCATAACTCTGCCGAATTCTCCGGCGATCTTGGCATCAACAGTAGCGATAGCGCCGTCGTAGATATTTCCTGTTGTTCCGTCGATAGAGATAACGTCTCCCTCGTGGAATGTCTTTCCGGCAAGTGTGAACTCTTTGTTCTCCTCATCCATTACGATATCGGAGCATCCAGATACGCAGCAGGATCCCATTCCTCTTGCTACAACGGCTGCGTGTGATGTCATTCCGCCGCGAACCGTAAGTATACCCTGAGATGCCTTCATTCCTGTGATATCTTCAGGTGATGTCTCAAGACGTACAAGAACAACCTTCTTGCCTGCATCATGCCATTTTTCAGCATCTTCAGCTGTAAATACGATCTGGCCGCAAGCTGCTCCCGGAGATGCGCCAAGTCCTTTTCCTATAGGTGTATTTTCCTTAAGAGCCTTAGCGTCGAACTGCGGATGAAGCAGTGTGTCGAGGTTTCTCGGATCTATCATAAGTACAGCTTCCTGCTCTGTTCTCATGCCTTCGTCTACAAGGTCACAAGCTATCTTAAGAGCTGCCTGAGCTGTTCTCTTTCCGTTTCTTGTCTGGAGCATGTAGAG
>CAYMAY010000046.1:0-8581 GCA_964388555.1 uncultured Lachnospiraceae bacterium | reverse complement strand
GTTCCGCAATCATCGCCCATGTTTCCGAATGCCATCATCTGTACGTTTACGGCTGTTCCCCATGAATAAGGAATGTCGTTGTCACGACGATATACATTTGCTCTCGGGTTGTCCCATGAACGGAATACAGCCTTGATTGCCTCTACAAGCTGTACCTTAGGATCGGACGGGAAATCGGAACCGATCTTCTCTTTGTATTCTGCCTTAAACTGAGCTGCCAGCTCCTTAAGGTCTTCTGCATTAAGATCTACGTCGTTCTTAACGCCCTTCTTTTCTTTCATAGCGTCGATAAGAGCCTCAAAGTACTTCTTTCCGACCTCCATAACGACATCAGAGAACATCTGAATAAATCTTCTGTAGCAGTCCCAAGCCCATCTCGGATTTCCGGACTTCTCTGCCATTACATTTACAACTTCTTCGTTAAGACCAAGGTTCAGGATAGTATCCATCATTCCGGGCATTGAAGCTCTTGCGCCCGAACGAACCGAAACAAGAAGCGGATTCTCTTTGTCGCCGAATTTCTTTCCTGTTATCTCCTCCATTTTTCCGACGTAGTCCATGACCTGTTCCATGATCTCGTCGTTAATCTTGCGTCCGTCTTCATAATACTGCGTGCAGGCCTCTGTTGTGATAGTAAAGCCCTGCGGTACCGGCAGACCGATGTTTGTCATTTCGGCCAGGTTAGCACCTTTTCCGCCAAGAAGCTCGCGCATATCGGCATTACCTTCGGTGAATAAATAAACCCACTTTTTACTCATTTAAAATCCTCCTAAATCTAATGCCTTACCCCAAAAGCTATTTTATCATTATACGTAAAATAGTCAACCATTATAACATCAACATAATCATACCTGTTTTGGTACTATATCAATCCAAATACGGCTCATGTAATGATAATTTTCATTATCCAAAACATGAACCGTATTATAATCCAAGGAAGCAATACGCTTTCTTATTATATGATGCCTTTCACGCGCTCAATCCTTATTGATAACGGCGATGACCTCTATTTCCACGAGCGCACCTTTCGGAAGCGCCGCAACCTCTACGCAGCTTCTCGCGGGCTTGCCGATAAAATGCTTTGCATAAACTTCGTTGAATGCTGCAAAATCATTTATGTCATTAAGAAAACAGGTCGTCTTAACTACGTTTTCCAGAGAGCTTCCCGCTTCCTCCAATACAGCTTTGAGATTTTGTATCACCTGCTCCGCCTGCCCTGTTATTTCCGACGCCTCTATGTTGCCCGTAGAAGGATTTATCGGAATCTGTCCGGATGTATGAATAACATTGCCGATAACTATAGCCTGTGAATAAGGTCCGATTGCTGCCGGAGCTTTTTTTGTTTCAATGACTTGCATGACTTCGTGTCCTTTCTCTGAATATTCTTTAAAACTGCATGCACATTGTATAAATTCCAAATCGTTATAACGCTTTCAGTCAAGTAGATCATCCTCATCGAGGCAATACAACGGTCGGATAAGGACGATTTATGATGATGTTAGTGCATCCATTCCTGAGTATGCTCCGTCCCAAACTATACGCCTGTAATTCTCCCTGTCCGTATCACCTTCTGTCGAAATACAAAGAACTCGCGATCTCTCATCTATACCCAGTTTTTCCCGAAGATAGTCAAGGCTTCTGTTTTGCATAACCTCGGCGACAAAGCCAAGCGTAGAAGCACCGCTTTCGCCCGAAATGATTCTGTCATCGCCTCCCATGGGATTTCCAAGGATCCTCATTCCTTTTGCTGCCACATAGTCGGGCATGGAAACAAAATTGTCGGCAGCGTCCTTTAATATCTTCCATCCGATTGTGCATGGTTCTCCACAGGCAAGTCCTGCCATTATGGTATTCATATCACCCGTTACCGCATGTATTTTTCCGTCATTTGACTGCGCTGTCCTAAATATACAATCTGCCGCATTCGGCTCCACTATTGTTATGACAGGTTTGTTCTCTTTATAATAATCTGCGAAAAATCCGGTAACCGCACCTGACATTGCCCCAACACCTGCCTGAAGGAATATATGTGTCGGTATGGTATCCTTAAGCTGTTCCGCGATCTCCAGAGCCATCGTCATATATCCCTGCATTATCCACGTCGGTATCTTTTCATATCCTTCCCATGCAGTGTCCTGAACAAAAACGCCGCCCGCTTCTGCTGCTTTTTTTTCAGCCAATCTTACTGTGTCGTCATAATTCAATTCAGTAATATATGCCTCTGACCCGAGCAAGCGAATATTTTCCAGACGCTCGACCGCACTTCCCTTCGGCATCAGCACAAGGCTTTTCTGACCAAGTTTGTTTGCCGTCCATGCAATGCCTCTTCCGTGATTGCCGTCTGTGGCAGTCACAAACAAAACATTGCCAAGCTTGTCTCTTGCCTTGGGAGAAGTCATTTTTTCGTATGTCATCTCACTATCATCGAGACCAAGTCGTTCTTTTATATAATTACCTATACAATAGCTGCCTCCGAGCACCTTAAACGCATTGAGTCCAAACCTGTAACTTTCGTCTTTTACATATAGCTTTCCTATTCCCAGATATTCAGCAAGGGCTTTTAGCTCTTTAAGCGGAGTCTCTTTATATTCCGGAAAGCTCTTATGATATTTTCTTGCCTTTTCTGCTTTTTTGAGGGTAAAAGCAGGAAATTTAAGTTTCTCGTTTTTGTCATGCGTGAAGTGAACTGTTTTTATACTCTCATTCATTGTTTATATATGCCTTTTATACATTATCGTTTCTAAAACAGGCTTGCTATACTGGAAAGTGATTTTATCCCGGAAAATGCCATAAATACCGTTACAACTAAACACAATATCATGAGCCAGATCGGATGTTTATATTCTCCCACAACGGATTTCTTTCTGAGTGCAAGTAGCATGATGATCATTGTAACCGGAAGAACAAGTCCGTTCAAGGCTCCTGTAAGTATCAGCAATCCCGCCGGCTTTCCAAGGAAGAGAAAAATCAACCCGGACAGCAGTATAAATACGATACTCAGCTTGTTTCGGTTGTTTTCGATTTTCTCTGAAAACGGCGTCAAAAAGGACATAGACGTGTAGGATGCTCCGATTACAGATGAAACCGATGCAAACAGCATTACAATGCCAAAGAATTTGTATCCTACCGTGCCTGCTGCCTGAAGAAAGGCATCTGCCGCCGGATTATCAGGATCAAGAGTGATTCCCTTAGAGACAACCCCGAGGATCGCGAGGAATAATAAAATTCTGATGATATTTGCCACAACGATACCTATGATTGCCGACCTGTCTATATTCTTCAAATTGTCTTGTCCGGAGATTCCGCCTTCAAGCAGTCTGTGACCGCCCGCGAACGGATGGTATCCGCCAACTGTTCCGCCGACCACGGTCAATATAGCCATAAAGGGTATGCTTTCCGGCTGTACTGTTCTGTAAATTGCCTCACCTACAGGCGGCTGTGTGGATATTGCTACAAACGCAATGAGTAATATCATTCCTACTCCAAGTATCTGAGTGAGCTTATCCATTGCTTTTCCGGCTTCCTTCGAAAGAAAGATCGCCACTGAGAGAAAAATCGAAATTATGGTTCCTATTCTTATATCAATCCCAAATATGACATTAAGTCCCATGGCACATCCGGCTACATTTCCTATGTTGAATATAAAGCATCCGGCTACGATAAGAAAGGTCAATACATATCCCAGTCCCGGAAAGACCATATTTGCTATTTCCGGTCCCTTGCGACCTGAAACGCCTATGACTCTCCATACCGTGATCTGGACAACTATGGACATAAGCACTGCCACAAGAATAACAAAACCAAACGTTCCGCCGAGTTCCTCTGTAAATGTCGCACTCTGTGTTAAAAAGCTCGGGCCAACAGCCGCCGTTGCCATAAGAAAGGCGGCACCAAGTACGACCGACAGTTTCTTTTCGCCCTGTTTTTTTTCGCTGTTTTCCATGTCGATCACTCCTTAAACCAGAGTGACCGCATGAAGCGGACAGAGCTGCTGACATACACCACAGCCATCGCATTTTGCTTTGTCAGCAAAACGCGCTCCGTTCTTTTCGCTTATCGCGCGATACATACATATTTTCTGACAAAGTCCGCAATTTGAACAGGTAGCAGCATCTATAACGGCATGCTTTGCCGGAAGCTTAGCCAGCTCTTCAACTGTTGTGATGTCTTTAAGCGCAATTCCTCTAATATCATCAAACGACTTGTAACCTTTTTCATCCATCCACTTATCCAAGTCGTTTATGATTTTCGTGATTCTTTCGTATCCGTTCCACATAACGGCGGTACACAGCTGAACTGTTGTTGCTCCAAGCATGATGTATTCTATCACTTCATGATAGCTGTTTACGCCGCCTACTGCCGAAATCGGTATGTCTACGTTTTTTGCCACTTCTGACAGGTGACGCATTACTATCGGTTTTATAGCCGGCCCCGTATATCCGCCATAACCGCAAAGATACGGCTTTCCGGTTTCAATATCAACACCTGCAAACGATCTGACGGAATTGCTTATCGTGAGTCCGTCTGCACCAGCCTCCTTGGCTGCCTGTGCGATCTCTACCATATCTGCAACGTTAGGTGTCAGCTTCACGGTAAACGGTATCTTGGCAACGCTGCTTCCTGCTTTGACCTGCTGATAAGTTCTGTCTGCACTTTTTCCTATATGCATCCCTACGGTTGAAGCAGGCATCGGACATGAAACATTAAGCTCAAGAAGATCTGCCATACCCGTAGACTGGATCTCTTCAACAAGCTTTGCGGTATCTTCCGGATCAGGCATGGCAAGAATACTGATATGCATCGTTGCACCACCTTCTTTGGCAATTGCAAGTTCCCTTGTAAGCCACTCATCTCTGGTCATCGTTGTAAAAAGTTCAAGGTTGATCTGACCTATAGGCTTTCCATTGTACCTGTGCATAAAAATTCGTCCGTTGCAGGGATGTGCAGCCCAGTCCTGTTTTGGGCCGATAGTCTTTGGAATAACTCCTCCGATACCTGCCTGTGCCGCAAGCTTCATTCCTTCTCCGTCCCATCCCGGCGTTGCAGACGCAAGAACCAACGGATTACGATAATTCACACCACAGTAATTCACATTTAAATTTGCCATACACTTTACTCTCCCTCTGTTTTTATACTTTCGCTAGGCCTTAGCTTTCCCGAAGCATTTCTTGAATGAGAGTTTAGCACGGCATTTTCTGCCAAGTCATTGGTTCACAATTCCAATAGATTTTTCAAAATTCTGTTTCAATAATCTAATACAGCTGTGCCAAAATATCTGTTACCGTTCTGTCCGTCATAAAAACAAATATTTCACCGATTTGCTTTCAACTGTCGTATTTTTAAGCACAGCTGCAGGTCAAACAGGATATCCGGAGATGACAGACTTGTCCCCAGAAGACTTTCTATCTTGTCCAGCCTGTATATGATCGAATTTTTATGAACATACATTTCACCTGCGGTTTTCCTTATATTCATTCCGTTTTTAAAATATTTTTCTAATGTTTCGATCAGAATCCCCCCGTTTTTCTCATCATATGTTATAAGCGGCTGCATGTATTTATTGTAAAATACCTTCATTGCCGGATCGTGCTTTATTTTTCCGATAAATGTCAAACAGCCAAGCTCCTCAAAGCAAAAAACATCCTCGTTATCTTTACTGTTCAGATTTCCCCCTGCTGTCATCGCCTGATCCGCTTCTTCATAGCTTTTTGGTATTTCTCCCGGTCTGTTTTTAATAAGACCAAGGCCTGCTGTAAATTCCACTCTTCTAAAGCATCTCTTCAGACTTTTTATCGTCAGGCACAAAATATTTCTAATTCTTTCTCTGTCATTGTCCTCTTTTATCTGCATAAGTCCTATGATCTTAACGCCACTTGTCATTATCAGATTGCCCATACGGGCCTCATCTATGCGCTGTAAAAGTTCCACCATCATTTCCGATTTAAGTTTTTGGACAGAATGCTCAGGGAGATTAGAGTATTTCAGTTCAAAATCATTTATACCCAGTACAAATACACAGCTTGGTTTCATAAAATCAAATCCGACAAACCTGCCCCTTTTGAGGATTATTTCTTCATCCGTATATCTTTGCGAAAGCAGATCATCTAACAGCTGCTCTCTGACCTTCCTGTCCCTGTATAGGGCTTCCTGCTCCTTTAACAGTTCAACAGCAATCAGCGTGCCGGCCTGCTCATATGAAATACATTCCTGATCATTCAATTCTTTTTCGGTTTTTAATAAAAAAAAGGCAAGATGGTCTTTTTTTGCAAATATGGGTATGCATAACAGCTCATCGCCGTTTGACGCAAAGATCTTATTGCACTTGTTTTTTTTCATTCTTCGAAGCGTTGTGATCGAAAAATGGAAAGAACCGATCGCTTTGAAAAAGTCATTCAACTCTCCTTGTCTGTCTTGCGCCATTGATATGCCCATAACACATCCCTTTGGACTTACGATAGCTGCGCCTCCTCCTGATATTTCACTTAAAAAAGAACAGATGCCATCAATCCCCTTTCCTTCGACGATTATCTGAAGAAGCTTTTCATGAAGCTCCTCATTGTGCTTCATCATACATACCTGCCACTTGGTTATGTGGTCCAGTATCGGAACTATACAATCCATGTACGGAAGATCCTCGGGAAGTATAAAGATCGGAAAATCCAATTCATTCGCACAATCCAGCATTTCCTGCGGAACTTTTTCAAGATATTCTCCCGTCTTTATTGCAATGCCTGCCACATCTTTTTCTTTGAGAGCCTTCAGCAATTTCATACCATTTTCAGCAGTCTTAAATGAATACCCTGAAGTAAATAAGAGTTCTCCCCCGTGAAGCCACTTCTGAACATCAGGCACCTCCTGTATATTTGCAGAAGTCAATTTCCTCTTCAATCCCTTTTCGCCCGCTGCCAATGTCGCTCGTGAAAACGGATATATCTTCATTGCATCCCTAACTAATATACCTGCCATTTTGTCACCTCTTACTTTTTTGTTTTGACCGAGATTTCATTTTACCCAGTCTTCAGATGATATACCCTCTTTTTTATCGTATAATTATACATATTTTATTTATGAACTGAACGTTTTTCTTTTGTGCTTTTGAAACATTATTTCTGGCTTACTTTTGGTTTAAAGTACTATACCCATATGGTATCTCATCAAATATAATACATGCATTATTCGTAAGTAAATACGACTGCCTGCGCAGCCGCTGACGCAAATGAAAGGTGCTTTATTATGAATCAAATGACGAAAATAGAAAACTGGATCGAGCAAAATCGGGAGTCTCTTATATCTTTTCTTCAAACGATCTTAAGAATCCCAAGTGTAACGGGAAATGAGGGACCTGTTCAGGATTACTTTTCATCCTATGCTGAAAGTCTCGGTGCAACTGTGGATAAGTTTGTACCGTCATTGGAAGAACTTTCTGCTCATCCTGCATTTGTCGCATCTGATCTTCCATACGAAGGACGCCCTAATGTTGTTGCGACCTTCAAAGGCTCCGGCAACGGAAGATCCCTTTTATTTAACGGTCATATAGATGTTATTCCCGAAGGTTCTGATGAAAACTGGCAGCACGGCTGTTGGTCCGGTGATATAGATAACGGGAAAATATACGGACGCGGAGCTTCGGATATGAAATCCGGAATTGCGGCTATGACAATGGCAGTACGCGCCTTAAAAGAAAATGGCATCAAATGCAAAGGCGATATCATTCTTGAATATGTTATGGATGAAGAGTTAACAGGGAACGGCACTCTCGCCTGTGTAATGAAGGGCTATAAGGCAGATGCCGGCATTTGCTGTGAAACCTCAAGTATGTGTGTACAGCCCGGTTCCATAGGTCGCATTTGGTTTAATATTCTTGTAAAAGGCAAAGCAGCCGGTATTCAGAGACGTTTTGAGGGTGTCAATGCCATAGATCTTGGTTACATTGCGACCAAAGCAGTTTCGGAATTTGAAAAAGTGCGGCTGGCAAAAGTTTCTCATCCTTTATACCCCGACATCTTAAGTTCTATCCCTTGTATGGTGGGGCAATTTGAATCCGGCACATATGCCAGTGCTTTTCCCGATGCCTGCCTTCTGAAAGGCTCTATGGCAACAGTACCGGGTGAAAATTCAGATCGCGTAAAAGCTGAGTTTGTTGATTTTGTAAAAAAATATTGTTCAGATCACAATGAATGGTTCAAGGTAAATCCGCCGCAAATTATTTTTACAGGATATTTTGCGGAGCCCTCCGCTATTCCTGTCAACACTCCGATAGTGACTACTCTTGTGAATGAATTCAAAGAAGTCATGCATAAAGAACCAACTATAAGTGGACGCCAAGGTGCTGCCGATATACGTCACCTCAATACATACGGCGACACTCCTACCGTCATTTTTGGACCCGGGCTAACTGAGCAAATGCATGCCAACAATGAGTGGGTATATGCCGAGGATTATATCAATGCTATTAAGATACTTGCACGCACTATCGTTAAATGGTGTGGTGTAGAAGAATAATCAAGATAGTATGGAAGCGATCGATGGTTTCGCCGGATTGTATTGGCTGCAAACCTCAAAAAGCAGCGTATCGATACAA
>CAYMAY010000045.1:1596-12890 GCA_964388555.1 uncultured Lachnospiraceae bacterium | reverse complement strand
ATAAAGTGCATAAACATACCGTATAGGCTGGTACCAAAAAATAAGGCGCAAAAAAACACGCACCATGTGCACATCCGATGCACAGTTGTCGTGTTGTTGTCTGCCTTCTATGAAAAACGTGAAATGATATACTGCGCCCATAAAACGCGGGCATAAAGACGTTATTTCAAGCAATACCCGGCAACAACAAACAAGTCCGTGCAACGGACGATACGTTCTCGGTAATGACCAGAATCCATACTGTTGTCACCTTCCTTTCACATGCCTGAATTATCGATGTAACTGAAGTGCTTCATTGCAACGCAAATCCCGCACTTCCCGAGCGTTTTTATCTCTTGACGCTCACATCACATTATAGCCGTCAGATTTTCCAGGGTCAACCCTAAATTTGATTTTTGATGTTATCATCGGAAGCTGAATTCGCTTTATTCGAATTAGATGTGGACATCTGCGATTCAGGGTTGCCTTGAAACAAGTATTGAGTTAAAATGTGCGCATAATCAAAGATTGAGGAATATTATTACCTGCGCATAATCAGAGATGGAGTTTTGAAATCATGTACGCATAATCAAGGAGAGACATATGGTGCTAAAAAGAAAAATCTATAATAAGCTTCTGGAATGGAAAAACGAAAGTCAAGGAAAGAAAGCATTACTGATAGAGGGGGCACGTCGTATCGGAAAGTCAACAATTTGCGAGGAGTTCGCAAAAAATGAATATGAGAGTTATATTTTTATAGACTTTTCAAAAAAAAATGCGGATATTGAAACGTACTTTGAACGTCACCTGAATGATCTTGACACTTTTTTTATGCTTTTGCAGGCACATTTTGGCATAAAGCTGATAGAGCGAAAGTCGCTTCTTATTTTTGACGAAGTGCAGATGTTCCCGCAAGCCCGTGCCGCAATAAAATTCCTGGTAGCTGATGGAAGATATGACTATTTGGAAACGGGGTCTCTGATTTCTATTAAGGAAAATGTGAGAGATATAGTAATTCCATCGGAAGAACGTCATGTTAAGATGTATCCATTGGATTTTGAGGAATTTGCCTCAGCTTTAGGTGAGGAGATTCTCATAGATTATATCAAGGGATGTTTTATAAAAAGAGAGCCGCTGGAAAGAAGTCTTCATGAAAAAGCAATGCTTTTGTTTCAACAGTACATGCTTGTAGGCGGAATGCCTATGCCGATTGTGACATTTATCGAGAATAAAAAAGATTTTACGGAAGCAGACAGAGAGAAAAGAGATATTCTAAGGCTTTACCGGGAAGATATCATGAAGATAAATGCAAAATATAGAAGCAGAGTGCTTTCAATTTACGATCAGATTCCCGGCTTTTTGTCACGACATGAAAAGAGAGTAGTCTTCAATCAAATGGCAAACGGGAGTTATGCAGAGCAATATGAGGAAACGTTTTTCTGGCTGTCGGATTCGATGATATCCAATGAGTGCTTTCTTTGTAATGATCCTAATGTTGGACTATCCTTAAATGAGACAAGAAGTTATATTAAGTGTTATCTGGGGGATACGGGACTTTTGGTTAGCCATGCATTTGATGAAAATGAGCTCCTTGATAATGAGGTTTACAAGCAAATATTAAAAGGTAAGCTACAAATTAATGAAGGGATGCTTTATGAAAATGTAATTGCTCAAATGCTTGTTGCGAATGGTCATAAGCTATATTTTTACAATCATTACAATAGGGAAAAACATAGAAATGATATGGAAATAGATTTTATTATTTCAAACAACAGCAAGTTAAAATACAAAATCTTTCCAATAGAAGTTAAGTCCGGAAAACAGTATAAAACGACTTCACTGAATGCCTTTAGGGAAAAATATAAAGATCGCATCGGTGCAAGCTATATTATCCATCCGAAAAATTTAAACATAAAAGAAGAAATTATTTGTATTCCGCCGTATATGACAATGATGCTTTAATACGATGGCAGTAAGATAGTAGCATCCTCGAATTATTTGACGCAAAAAAAGCCTTATGATATCATTAAGCGGCGTTATGAATATTTCGTATATTTATGCAAGACATGTACTTGTGAAATTATGTATATAAGGACTTTGGAGGCTTTAGGTGGCTGATTTAAGAAAAGAGATAGAGAAGCGTCGCACATTTGCGATAATCTCGCATCCGGATGCGGGTAAAACGACGCTTACGGAGAAATTTTTGTTATACGGAGGTGCGATAAATCTGGCTGGCTCCGTAAAGGGAAAGGCGACTGCCCGTCACGCCGTTTCGGACTGGATGGAGATAGAAAAAGAAAGAGGAATTTCGGTAACGTCTTCGGTGCTTCAGTTTAATTACGACGGATATTGCATAAACATCCTCGATACGCCGGGACACCAGGATTTCTCAGAGGACACATACAGGACGCTTATGGCGGCGGATTCGGCTGTCATGGTCATAGATGGCGGTAAGGGAGTCGAGGCGCAGACAAGAAAGCTTTTTAAGGTCTGCGTTATGCGCCATATTCCCATATTTACATTTATAAATAAGATGGATCGCGATGCCAATGACACATTCGATCTGCTGGATGAGATAGAAAAAGAGCTGGGGATAGCAACGTGCCCCATAAACTGGCCCATAGGTTCGGGAAAAAATTTCAAGGGCGTGTACGACAGAAACGAGAAAAAGATACTCGCTTATTCCGACACAAAAAAGGGAACAAAAGAGGGCAAGGCGGAAAAGATATCCATTGATGATCCTCATATTCTTGATGTTATTACAGAGGAGCAGAAGGAACAGCTTGAGGACGAGATAATGCTTCTCGACGGAGCCGCCGAGGATTTTGATATCGAAAAAGTCCAGAAAGGCGAGCTTTCACCGGTGTTCTTCGGTTCGGCGCTTACAAATTTCGGTGTTGAGACATTTTTGCAGCATTTCCTTGATATGACGACGAGTCCGCTTCCGAGAATGTCTGACAACGGGCTTGTAGATCCCTTCTCGGAGGATTTTTCGGCGTTTGTGTTCAAGATACAGGCGAATATGAATAAGCATCACAGGGACAGAATCGCCTTTATGCGAATCGCATCGGGCAAATTTGATGCGGATAAAGAATATTTCCATGTTCAGGGCGATAAGAAAATGCGTCTTTTGCAGCCGCAGCAGATGATGGCGGACGACAGACACGTTGTGGAGGAGGCTTATGCCGGCGATATAATCGGCGTTTTCGATCCGGGCGTATTCTCCATAGGTGATACGATATGTTCGGCGGGAAATAAATTCGCATTTGAAGGCATACCTACATTCGCGCCGGAACATTTTTCAAGAGTTACTCAGATCGATACAATGAAGCGTAAGCAGTTCGTAAAGGGTATCAATCAGATCGCCCAGGAAGGTGCGATACAGATATTCCAGGAGCTTAAGGGCGGAATGGAAGAGATAATCGTAGGCGTTGTGGGAGTGCTTCAGTTCGACGTGCTTAAATACCGGCTCAACAACGAATATAATGTAGAAATAAGGCTGGATGAGCTCCCGTATGAATATATCAGATGGATAGCGAATAAGGACGAAGTAGACGTAGAGAACCTTACCGGAACATCCGACATGAAGAAGGTACGGGATCTGAAGGGCAATCCGCTGCTGCTGTTTGCAAATTCGTGGAGCGTAAACATGACACTGGATCGAAATCCCGGTCTTGTTTTGGAGGAGTTCAGCAGAAACTGATTCATTTTTTAGCTTAAAGATGGTATGATACTAGGGTCAAAAGGTCAAAAACTCCGATAAAAGCTTGCTTGTAAGAGGATTTTTGACTTTGGGAAAATTGGATATTTTCAAATCCGAACCATTATTGAAAGGAAGCGATATAAAATGGCTGAAAAAAAGATATATACGATATACGACGATCATCAGACGGGAACGGTTGTTATCTCGGATAATGTTATATGTGTTATAGCATCTCTTGCGGCACTGGAGGTAGAAGGCATAGCTTCCATGAGAGGAAATATAAATGCTGGTCAGATAACACGTTCGACTATGAATAAGCTGTCAAAATGTGCCAAGATAATCGAAGAAGACGGAAAGATGCGCGTACAGCTCGTGCTTAATATAAAATACGGATACAATCTTCCGGACGTTACGAGAAAGGTTCAGGAGAAGGTAAAGGACGTGCTGGAAAACATGACGGGAATACCCGTATCAAGCGTAAATATCAGCATTTCCGATGTGCAGATGCAGAAAAATGAGCATGCAAAGAAGGCTCAGAGCAATACGACGGACGAGGAATAATATGGTGGAAGACGGCAAGAACATTAAAATGAGCCGCAGAGCGATAAGGGAAGCGATATTCAAGCTTTTGTTCATATCGGAATTTTACTCCGAGGATGACATGAAGACTCAGGAGCAGATCTACTTCGACGGAGCGGGATGCCCCGAAAACGTTAAAGTTATGATCATATCCGAAGAGGATACGGCTTTTGTATTCGACAAATATAAAAAAGTAAAAGAAACGACGGAAAAAACAGACGCTCTGCTTAATGATATTTCCGAGGGATGGAAAACAAGCAGAATGAGCAAGGTCGATCTGAATGTTCTCCGGCTTGCCGTTTATGAAATGCTGTACGACGACAGCATTCCCGTAAGTGTTGCGATAAACGAGGCGGTGGAGATAGCCAAGAAATACGGCGGAGATGATTCCGGCTCGTTTGTAAACGGAATACTCGGTAAAATAGCCAAGAAGTATGAAAAATAAGGTTGTCGTAACCGTTCGTGCAGCAGCAGTACACTTAATGTCAGGCTGCAGAAGAACGATTTATGAGTGAGCGGCAGCAAAAGGGAGCGACGATTGAGCGGCGTTTACAGCGTTTATCAGGTCAATAAATACATTAAAAATATGCTTGCGGAGGACTTCCTGCTCGGAAGCCTGAATGTAAAAGGCGAGGTCAGCAACTGCAAATACCACCCGAGCGGTCACATTTACTTTACTTTAAAGGATGAGAGTGCCGCGATGAGCTGTGTAATGTTCGCGGGGAACAGGGCAGGGCTGGCTTTTTCCATGAAAAACGGCGATAAAGTCGTTGCGACAGGCCGCGTGGATGTATATGAAAAAGCCGGAACATACCAGTTATATGCGACGAAGATAAGGCTCGAAGGTGCGGGTGACCTTAACGAAAGATTTTTAAAGCTTAAGGCGGAGCTTGAGGAAATGGGCATGTTTGCGCCGGAATATAAAAAGCCGGTACCGAGGCATGCCAAGAGGATCGGCGTTGTAACTGCTCCGACAGGGGCGGCGATCCGGGATATACAAAACATCGTAAGGCGCAGGGATCCCGGAGTGCAGATAATCTTATATCCGGCGCTTGTTCAGGGCGAAAACGCGAAGGAAAGCATCGTCAAGGGCATACATGTTTTGGATAAAGCAGGCGTGGACGTTATGATCGTCGGACGCGGCGGCGGATCCATAGAGGATCTTTGGGCGTTCAACGAGGAGATTGTCGCGAGGGCGATATTCGACTGCGAAACCCCGGTGATATCTGCCGTAGGGCATGAAACGGATTTTACCATAGCCGATTTTGTCGCGGATATGCGCGCGCCTACTCCGTCGGCGGCGGCAGAGCTCGCCACGGATAATATATTCGACACCATAGAAAAGCTGAACGGGTATGAGCGAAGAATACGATTTTGCATGAGACGTAAGCTTGAGGTTACGAAAACCTATTTAAAACAATATGCAGGCCGTATAGAATCCCGCAGACCGGACAGGATAATCGAAGGATACCGGGAAAAGCTTAAGTATTACCATACACGAATATCAATGAGCACTCAGAGGACTCTTGCGGACAGGAAGAATACCCTTGCTGTGCTGGCGGAGCGTCTGGATGCGCTTTCGCCGTTAAAGAGACTGAAGGCGGGTTTTTCCTATGTGGCACTTGAGAGCGGCGAACCGGTAAAAACCGTCGCATCGGTTAAAAACGGTGACGTTTTGGATATAACATTAAGGGACGGCAGCCTTAAGGCATCCGTTATCGATAAGTGTACTCGCGAAAGCTTCTAAGCTTCGGGAGTGCATATATATAAAAGGGAGCTTTATCATGAGTGGAAAAAAGGCGGAAAAGACGCTGGAAGAAAATTTCAAAAGGCTCGATGAGCTGACGGAAAAAATGGAAGACGGCGATACAACACTTGAGAAAATGTATTCCCTTTATAAAGAGGGAATCGAGCTTATAAAGGAATGCAATAAAAAGATCGATACCGTGGAAAAGAATATAAAGCTCATCGATTCAAACGGAGAATATTCGGATTTTGAATGATCGAAAAAAAGGGTACGAATGACTGCAGTTCGGCGAGAATCGCAGCGCATGATGAGGGAGAATAGATGGATTTTAAGACAGAGCTTGAAAAGCGCGTGGAAAATGCAAACTGCGCGATACAGAAATATCTTCCTGTAAATGCCGACCACATAGGCACGCTTACGGAGGCTATGCGATACAGCGTTATGGCAGGCGGAAAAAGACTGCGCCCTATAATGATGAGGGAGTGCTGTTTTATATTCGGCGGCAAGGATGATGATGTACAGCCGTTTCAGGCAGCCATGGAATTTATACACACGTCATCGCTTATTCACGACGATCTGCCGGCGATAGACAACAGTCAGTATCGCAGAGGCAAGGAAACGACCCATTATAAATTCGGAGAACCGCTGGGAATATTATCGGGCGATGCACTTCTGAATTATGCCTACGAGGTTCTGACGGACGGCGTTATTGCCGCAAAAAATACCACGGGCGCCCTTAAGGCGGCTAAGATCATTTCCGCAAAATCCGGATACAAGGGAATGCTCGGCGGTCAGGACGTGGATGTAGAGACAGAGAAAAAAGGCTTAAACGGCGAAAAACACGAGGTTTTAAGCTATATATATGAGAAAAAAACGGCGGCGCTTTTTGAGGCGTCCATGATGGCAGGTGCGGCTCTTGCAGGCGCGGATGATGATGCTCTTGCGCTTTTGGAAAAAGCCGGACACAGCATGGGAATCGCATTCCAGATACAGGATGATATCCTGGACGTAACCGGCGAGGCGGATAAGCTTGGCAAGCCGGTGCTTTCGGACGAAAAGAACGGCAAGGATACGTACGTCAGCCTTTTCGGCCTTGATGAGGCAAAAAACAAGGTTAAGCAGCTTACGGACGAGGCCGTTGCGGTTATTGAGACTTTCGGTGAGAATGCCGGGTTTCTCAAAAAACTTATGCTGTATCTTATTTCGAGGGAGATGTAATTTTGCTTGAACTGATAAATGAACCTAATGACATTCATAAGCTTTCGGTGGACGAGCTCTACGTTCTTGCCAACGAGATACGCCGGTTTATCGTAAAGACTGTGAGCAAAACGGGTGGACATTTGGCATCGAATCTCGGTGTTGTTGAGCTTACGATAGCACTTCATAGCATATGCACCCTGCCAAAGGACAAGATAATCTGGGATGTGGGTCATCAGTCCTACACACATAAGATCCTCACCGGACGAAAGGATGCGTTTGACACCCTCCGCAAGGAAGACGGCATAAGCGGATTCCAGCGGATCGAGGAAAGCGACTGCGACAGCTTTATATCAGGACACAGTTCCACGTCTATTTCGGCAGGTCTGGGATATGTAATGGCGCGGGAGCTTTCGGGAGAGAAAAATAAAGTCATATCTGTCATTGGGGACGGAGCCCTTACGGGGGGCATGGCTTTTGAGGCCTTAAATAATGCCGCGGAATATAAGAAGAATTTTATAATCGTTCTGAACGACAACAACATGTCTATATCAAAGAACATCGGCGGACTGGCGAATTACTTAAGCGATATAAGAACGTCGGAAAGATACAATTCTCTTAAAAACGGTGTTACGTCTATGCTGAATAAAATACCGACCGTAGGTGATAACATCGTAAAAAGCATCAGAACGACAAAAAGCGGTATCAAGCAGCTGTTTATACCGGGGATGCTTTTTGAAAACATGGGAATCACGTATCTCGGACCTATAGACGGGCATAATATAAATCTTATGCGGCAGACTCTTCTTGACGCATCCCGGGTGAATGGTCCCGTCATCGTGCATGTGATGACACAAAAGGGCAGAGGTTATATGCCCGCAAGGCGCGATCCGGAGAAATTTCATGGAATTTCGGCTTTTGACATAAAGACCGGAAAGCCGCTTGCCGAAAAGAAGAGGACATATGCGGACGTATTTTCCGATACCATGTGTGCTCTCGCAAAGAAAAATGAAAAGATAGTCGCGATTACGGCGGCAATGAAAGAGGGAACGGGGCTGGATAAGTTTTCAAATCTGTTTCCCAATAGATTTTTTGATGTGGGTATTGCGGAACAGCACGCTGTTTCGTTTTCGGCGGCAATGGCACTGGGTGGATATATTCCCGTGGCGGCAATATATTCGTCGTTCCTGCAAAGGGCATTCGACCAGATAATGACCGACATATGCATGCAGAAACAGCATGTCGTACTTGCCGTAGACAGAGCCGGCTTTGTGGGCGCAGACGGAAAAACCCACCAGGGATGCTTCGATATATCATATCTCACGATGCTGCCTAACATGACTGTAATGGCTCCCAAAGACAGCGAAGAACTTGTATCAATGCTTGAATTTGCGGTAAATTTTGACGGCCCCATAGCGGTGAGATACCCGAGAGGCGCGGCGCCGACAGGACTTTGCGAAAAGAGTGAGCCGATAAAGCTCGGCAAGGGCGAAGTTTTGAAAAAGGGAAGCAGGGCTGCAATCCTCGCCATAGGAGCGGCGGTGGAGACTTCGCTTAAGGCATCGGAAATTTTGCATGAGCGGGGACTTGATGTAACGGTTGTCAATATGAGATTTGCGAAGCCTGTAGATGAGGAGCTTATCTGTTCGCTGGCAAAAGAGCACGAGATCTTATTTACCGTCGAGGAAAACGTAAGATCCGGAGGATTTGGCGAGAAAATAGTTGACGCTGCAGACAGATACGAGCTTAATGTACCGGTATATCTGGCATCGGCGGGTGACGATTTTATAGCCCAGGGCACAGTTGAACAGCAGAGAAAACGCACGGGCACGGATGCCTTAGGAATAGCAGATAAGATATATTCGATTTTGAATAAGGGCTGATAATGAAAGAACGTTTGGATATTTTAGTCGTAAAAAGCGGGCTGGCTTCGTCTCGTGAAAAGGCGAAAGCCATGATAATGGAAGGTCTTGTTCTCGTAGACGGACAGAGAGAAGATAAGCCGGGAGCATCCTTTGCCGATACTGTGAGTATTACATTAAAAGGCAAGCCAATGCCGTATGTCAGCAGGGGCGGACTTAAGCTTGAAAAGGCGGTCAATACATTCGGATTTTCTCTTGAAGGCAGGGTTTGCATGGATGTCGGAAGCTCCACGGGCGGATTTACCGATTGCATGCTTCAAAACGGTGCATCTTACGTGTACTGTGTTGATGTGGGCTACGGCCAGCTGGATTGGAAGCTCAGGAGCGACAGCAGAGTCTGCTGCATGGAAAAAACAAACATCAGATATCTTACAAGCGATAAGCTTAAAGAAGCGCCGAACTTTGTTTCCATAGACGTTTCATTTATCTCACTTACAAAGGTGCTGAACGTTGTTTATTCGCTTATGGCAGATGAGGGAGACGTGGTTGCACTTATCAAGCCGCAGTTTGAAGCAGGCAGAGAAAAGGTCGGAAAAAAAGGTGTCGTCCGTGATCCGTCGGTTCACGAAGAGGTAATACAGAAGGTTATCGAATTTGCGGCAGAGACGGGTTTCGCCGTAAGCGGCCTTGATTTTTCGCCGGTAAAAGGACCGGAGGGGAATATAGAATATCTGCTCTGGATGCAAAAGGGAAAACAGAATGACGAAGCAGAAACGGATTGGGCAATGGCAGCGAAAAAAACAGTGGAACAGTCCCACGGTGCGCTTGATAAATAAATATTTGCAGAGGTTAAGATGAAAAGCTTTTACGTTGTTACGAATATTACGAAGGATCCGGAATATGCGCTTACAAACAGCGTCGTAAAATATCTGGAGAAAAAGGGCTGCTATTGCGGATTTTTGCCGTTCTCCAGAGGATTCACACCGGGAGACGATAAGAATGTGGATCCCGATCAGATCCCGGAGCATGTTGAGGCCATAATCGTCCTGGGCGGAGACGGCACGCTGCTTCAGACGGCCAGGGATACGTATCTTCGGGGTATTCCCATAATAGGCGTCAACCTTGGCGATATGGGTTATCTTACCGACATCAGGGAAGACGATATATTCGCAGCCCTGGATGCCCTTACGGAAGACCGGTATTTTCTGGAAAAGAGGATGCTTCTTAAGGGAACGGTGTACAGCGGCGAGAAACTTGTGTCAACCAACATAGCTCTCAACGACATCGTTCTCAGTAAAAGCTATGATCAGCGAATGATAAAGCTGAATATAAATGTAGACGCTTCGTATTTGAATACCATATATGCCGACGGACTTATAATCTCATCTCCGACGGGTTCCACTGGATATTCACTTTCCGCCGGCGGACCGATAGTGGCACCGGATGCCGAAGCGATGCTTATAACGCCTATAGCTCCGCATACCCTTGTAAACAGAAGTGTTGTGCTTTCGGGATCCAGCAGGATATGCATAAGACAGGACGTAAATAAAGACGGCGCAAGGGGCGATGCCATCGTCGTATTCGACGGCAATGTAAAAGCGCTGATACATACCGGAGACAGGGTTGAGATAGAAAAGTCCGAGAGAGACGTAAAACTTATAAAGCTTTATAAGAGTAGTTTCCTGGGTGTTTTAAGCATGAAAATGCGTTGATAACGGAAGAAAACAATGAAGATAGCGAGACACGAGGCAATATTAAGACTCATAGAAGAACATGATGTAGAAACGCAGGAAGAGCTTGTAAGGCTCTTAAACGAAAACGGATTTTCCGTAACACAGGCCACCGTATCAAGAGATATAAGGGAGCTGAATTTGAGCAAGACAGCCTCTGAAAACGGCGGCGTAAGATATTGCGTTTTAATGAGAACACCGGCATCGGGAAAGTACATAAGAACGTTTAAGGAAGCCGTTGTATCCATGGAAACGGCGGGAAATCTGCTTGTCATAAAAACAGAGTCGGGAATGGCAATGGCAGCGGCAGCTGCGCTGGACGAGTTTGATAAGGATGAGATCGTCGGGTGCATTGCCGGAGACAACACGGTATTTGCCGCGGTAAAGACACCGGAGGCGGCAACGGCTGTATTAAAGGAACTGAAGAAAATCATCGCTTGATTTCGGAGGTAATATATGCTGATAAATCTACATGTTAAAAACATGGCTCTGATAAA
>CAYMAY010000045.1:0-1496 GCA_964388555.1 uncultured Lachnospiraceae bacterium | reverse complement strand
TAGGCGAAAGACTTATAAACGTACACGGACAAAGAGACAATCAGCAGTTGTTAAAGCCGGAGCGGCAGCTCAGGCTTTTGGACGTTTACGGCAAAAAACAGGTAAGCGGGCTTCTTGAGGCGGTTTCCGAGGCGTATACAAAATATAAAGCCTGTGAAAAGGCATTGGAAGAATACTCGCTGGACGAGGAAAAACGTCTCAGGGAAATCTCTATGCTGGAATACGAGATAAACGAGATCGAAGAGGCGGATTTAAAAGAAGGTGAAGAAGAGGAGCTGGAGAAGCAATACAGGCTCATAAACAACTCAAAGAATATCATCGAGACATTAGGTGAGGTGCACAATCTTGTGGGATACGATTCCGGCGCCGCGGAGCTTGTGGGAAGAGCCGTGGGCGAGGCGGATTCCGTATCTGAATATGATGACGAACTTAAGAGCATCGCCGGCGCGCTGGCGGATGCGGAAGCTGTTCTCAGCGATGTGAATATGCAGATATCATCTTATCTCGACGGATTCACATTTTCGGAGCAGGAGTTTGAGGATATAAGGCAGAGACTTGATTGCATACGGTCGGTTCAGGCAAAGTACGGCTCAACTGTGAAAAAGACAAACGAGTATCTGAAAAACGCCGCCGCAAGGCTGGAATTCCTTCAAAACTACGAGACGGAAAAGAAGAAAGCGGAAAAAAATTACGACGACGCCCGGAATATTCTCGAGGAAAAATGTACGGCGCTTTCCGAAAAAAGACAGAAGGTATCAAAAGATTTTGCGAAGGAATTATGCGGCCAGCTTAAGGAACTTAATTTTAAGCAGGCGGTAATAGAGGCAAAATTTACAAGAGCATCCGCGTACAGGAGCGACGGCTTCGACGATATGGAGTTCCTCATATCCACAAATCCCGGCGAGCCGGTAAAGCCTCTTGCAAAGACGGCGTCAGGCGGTGAACTTTCCAGGATCATGCTGGCGGTCAAAAACATGATCGCCGATGAAGAAAATACGGAAACTCTTATATTTGATGAGATAGATTCGGGAATAAGCGGACGGACGGCTCAGAAGGTATCCGAGAAGATGGCTTCCATAGCCTCCGGCAGACAGATCCTGTGTGTTACTCATCTGGCTCAGATCGCGGCGATGGCCGACAGGCACTTTGTCATCGAAAAAGACGCGGACGATAATGAGACAGTCACCAGCGTAAGAGAGCTTAACCGTGATGAGCAGATAGAGGAGCTTGCCCGTATTTTGGGCGGTGCAAAGATAACAGATGCCGTTTTGGCAAATGCGCGGGAAATGAAAGAAAGTGCGGAAGAATTTAAGGAAAATCTAACAAATTCCAGATAAGTTTATTAAGCTTTTTAAACCCGAATTATTCATAGAACTCATTTTTATATGGCACAGCTTGAATGTTATATATCTTGCTGAATGGACTACCTTTGCGGCAATCCTCAGCAATTTCAGACGGATTGTATCGATACGCTGCTTTTTGAGGTTTGCAGCCAA
>CAYMAY010000044.1:11359-13317 GCA_964388555.1 uncultured Lachnospiraceae bacterium | reverse complement strand
GGACGGCGAACCTCTTGAGGACGACGAGACGTACACCGTTGTTGTCTGCGGTTACAATAAAGATGAAGAAGAGACGTTGGGTCTTGTTGATACGGGAATCGTCGGTCTCGACGCCGCCAAGGAATATCTCCGGGAGGTGGGAGAAGTTTCGACGGCTGCACTTGATGATTCTTTAGTACAAAACTAAGTACGAACGATTCCTGGAAGAGTATTCGTCGGAATGCACAATGCAACAGTGCGATAATTCTAAAACGGAGAAACTACAGATGTCTGATAAGCTGAAAATCGGAAAAACACGAAATAAATTGCTCACCATTATAGCGATCATTGCATTGATCGCTGTAGTGTGTTGCAGCGGAGTCTGGTTTTACAGCTATACGCAGGAAATGCTCTATAAGGAGTCAGTATCACAGCTTAATGAGCTCTGCTCCCAGGTTATCGAAAAACTGGATGTGCAGATAGATATCCAGTGGAATTACGTTGGTAAACTTGCTGAGGCCTGCGACGAGGAAAGCACGCTTACGATAGAGGAAATGTCGAGGCAAATCAGTCACTTCGAAGAGCATCTTTCGCCGCAGGGAACCCAGATCTTATTACGCGCGATAGACGAAGACGGCTGCTATTATACCAGCGAGGGAAAGCACGGCCAGTGGACAGGTCTTGACAAGCTTGATCAGGACGCAGAAACCCAGAGCTTTCTTATCGCAAACTGGCTTGATAATAAGTCGTACATGGCGTTTGTCATAAAGTCCTTGGGCAATCTTACAGTAGACGGCAACAAGATCACCCATTACGTTCTGCTGAGATCAATGGACGACATGCAGCAATATTTCCACAGCACGGCCTTCGGCGAGCAGAATATGGTTTATATCATTGACGTCAACGGACGCGTCCTCTTTGAAGACGGAAGCATAGAAGGTGTTGAGTTTAAGGGCAACAATCTCTTCAAAAACTTTGAAAGCGTAACATTCCCCCACATGGGCAATCTTGCAAATGTACTTGAAGAGGTAAGCAAAGATGGTTCCGTCTGCACTGATGTGAATATCGGTGATAAAAGCGTCTATCTTATGTACGACAGTATGCCTCAGTATGATTGGGGAATGCTTTATCTTGTATCCTCTGATGACGTTGCCACATCAACGACGGAGATGATAGGCACAGTGCTGAGAATGGTGGTTATCCTGATCGCATTTATGATCCTGGCGGTCATTTTGGCCTTCGGTCTCCTGTCGCGTTTCCTCTATAATAAAAGGGCGCTGGAGCTTAGGATAGAGAGTGAGGAAAGGCTGGAGGCGGCAAACCGTGTTCTTGAGGATACGAATATCAAGCTTGAGCAGTCGTATAAAACCACGGAGAATGCGTTGGAGGTGGCGCAGAATGCCACAAGGGCGAAGAGCAGCTTCCTCGCCAATATGTCCCACGATATCCGTACCCCCATGAATGCCATCGTCGGCCTTACGAAGCTGATGGAAGGCGACATCGACGACAAACAGAAGATGTATTACTATATCCAGAAGCTTGAGCATTCCAGCAATTACATGCTGGGTCTTATAAACGACATTCTGGATATGAGCAAGATAGAATCCGGCGAGGTTCATCTTAATCTCGAGCCTTTGAAGATGGCTGAGCAGGCGGGTCAGATCGAGAGCATAATCAGGTCCCAGAGCGCCGAGAAGAATCAGAACTTTGTGGTTACCGTTCATGAGGTTACTCACGAGTACCTGATCGGCGACAGCATCCGTGTAAGACAGATATTTATAAATCTCTTAAATAACGCAGTTAAATATACCCAGACCGGTGGTTCCATACGCTTTGAGATAAAAGAGATGCCCTGTGATAAGGAAGGCTACGCGACTATCCTTACATCTGTTATTGATAACGGCAGCGGCATGACGCCGGAGTACTTAAAGCATATCTTTGAGCCGTTTACACGTGAGGAGAGCTCCGTTACGAATAAG
>CAYMAY010000044.1:4242-11259 GCA_964388555.1 uncultured Lachnospiraceae bacterium | reverse complement strand
AAAGACGATATGGATAGCGAAAGAAGATCGCCCCTTAGCGGCAAGAGATTCCTCTGCGCCGAGGATAATGAGCTTAATGCCGAGATCCTTGATGCACTTCTTGGCATGCACGGCGCATCCTGTGTGATTTATCCTTCGGGAGTTGAGCTTGTAGAGGCGTTTGCCGGTGTAAGAGAAGGTGATTATGATGCCATCCTTATGGACGGTCAGATGCCGAGGATGGATGGAATGCAGGCAACCCGGGCTATAAGAAGCAGCGATAACCCCCTTGGAAGGGATATTCCGATAATCGCCATGACGGCCAATGCATTCAGCTCTGACGTGCAGGAGTGCCTCGAGGCGGGAATGGATGCCCATCTGGCGAAGCCTGTTGATATCGCATCCCTTGAAAGAACACTCCACGAAGTACTGGCAAAAAAATCGGGGGCTATGCGTTAATCTTCCTGAACTAAATGACCCACAACTGAAATGTACTCGGCGGATTCTTCCGGCCATATAGCCATTACCTTGGCCATATACGGAATGAGTTCGCCGTTTATATTTAGCTTAACCGGCATTGATACGACGGTATCGTGCTTGTCGGAAAGCAGTATCTTTTTGCGGAGCGCATCCCAGTATTTTGCCGGCAAAACATTGCTATCGTTTGCTTTTGATGTAAATTCTTCTCTGCGCTTCGGAAGATTCGGGTCAGTTGTATTTATAAACGTTACCTTGCCCTGCAGCTTATCATATTCAAAAGATATGCCGCCGTTGCAGTCCATAAAGAATTCTTTCTTGCGATGCTCGTGTTCCAGCATAAGCAGAAGACGACTCTCGCTGGGAAGATTATCACTTTCCAATATCTCGTTGGCAACAGAAACTGCGTCTGTTCCGTAATCATAATGGTTTGCCTTAGAACCATGTACCAGTGATTTGAGCGCATCGGAAACATCACTAAGACACTGAAGAAGCAGCGGATTAAAAACGCCGCATTCTCCGCCAACCATCATTTCTATTGCTTTCTCGTGAGAAAATGCCTTCTTGTAGCATCTTTCGCTTGTAAGAGCATCGTATACATCCGCAAGGGATACCACCTGTGCGGCAATGGGAATCTCATCTCCTACAAGACCGTCCGGATATCCGTGACCATCGTATTTTTCGTGATGCCAGCGGCAGATGCCGCGAGCCGTTTTTACGAATTTACTGTCCTGATCAAGCTCGGGGCTGCTGAGGATCGCATCGCCTTCGATGGTATGAGATTTCATTATTTTCCACTCATTATCATCTAATTTTCCCGGTTTATTTAAAACGGATTCCGGTATCTTGATCTTGCCGATGTCGTGAAGGGCAGATAAGGTCGAGATAAGGGAAATATCTGATTTCGAAAGATCGTAACGATCGGTGATCTCAGCCAGCCTGCTCAGTAACAGGTTTGTGATAACCTGTACATTAAGAGTGTGGTTTCCGGATTCCTGATTTCTAGTCTCGATAACATCACTGAAGATGTTTATCATGGTGTTGTTTATCTTTTCGCGTTCGTAAACCTGTGACTCAACAAGACGAATGAGCCTTTTCTGGTTTGAATACAGAAGGAGTGTATTTTCAACACGGTGCTGGACTATAAATGAGTTAAACGGGCGGTTGATGTAATCGGTAACCCCCAGTTCGTATGCTTTCTTGATGAATCCCGGATCGCTCTCCGCCGATATTATTATGACGGGAATAGTCTGAATCCAGTGAAATTTATTCATAGTGTCAAGAACGTCGAAACCGTTTTTATTCGGCATATTTACGTCCAGCAGGAGAAGATCGATCTCTTCACCGCTTCCGAGTATGTCGATTGCTTCGGCGCCGTCACAGGCGTAAATAAAGTTATACTGCGAGCCCAGCATCTCGGTAAGTATCTCGCGGTTTAGCTCCGCATCGTCTGCGATCAGGATTGTACTTTTACTCATATAGCCTTTTCCTCGTCTTAAGAGTTTTGTTCGTAATTATCAGTGCTTGCATTTTGCAAGTATTTCATAAATCTGGTTTGCATCTACCGGTTTGGAAAGGTGATAATTCATACCGGACTCCAGTGTCTGCTTTCTTTCATCATCGAAGGCGTCTGCCGTCATGGCGATTATCGGAATTATGGTCGCATCTTCTCGCTTCATTTTGCGGATGCGCCTTGTTGCCTCAAGACCGTCCATAATGGGCATGCGGACATCCATAAGTATCGCATCATATTCAAAAGGCTTTGATGCGGAAAATTTATCCAGAGCCTCCTGACCGTTTACGGCGGTGGTAACAACACAGCCGACGTTCTCCAGGATGGTGGTTGCAACGTAGGTATTTAGCTCGTTATCCTCTACAAGGAGAATGCGCATGCCGGTAAGATCGTTGCCTGCCTCGATATGCTTCTCGATAGGAGATTTTTCCGTCAGCTCTTCTCTTGCAACTATATCAACGTCGAAATCAACTATGAACTCAGTGCCTTCGCCAAGTTTGCTGTTGACGGTAATGCTTCCTCCCATGGCGTCAACAAGCTTTTTGACTATGGAAAGACCAAGACCTGTTCCCTGGGTTTTGCTGTTGAGCTGCGAATGCTCTCGTGCAAAGGGCTCGTAAAGGCGCTGAAGGAATTCTTCACTCATGCCGATACCGGTGTCACGGACGATAAATTCTATCTTCAGCTTATCGCCTTCCACAGCTTTATTGTTAACTTCAAACCAGACATCGCCGCCTTCGGGTGTGAATTTTGCCGCGTTTGAAAGAAGATTGAAGAATATCTGGTTAAAGCGCATCTTGTCGACGGAAATGGTAAATTCTCCGGGATGCAGTTCGGGATGAAAGTTGATGTGCTTGGCTTCCATCAGTGGATTTATAACAGTCTCAACGGTCTTCAAAAATTCCGATCTCGTGAGGCTGCTCTTGTTAAGGGTGAGCTCGTCGCTTTCAATCTTCGTCATATCCAGAATGTCGTTTATGAGGGAAAGCAGGAATTTACACGAAATGGAAGTTTTGTCGAGATATTCGTGTACCACATTTATATCATCTTCCTTGATCGCAAGATCGGTAAGGTTAATGATGGCATTCATAGGTGTGCGGATGTCGTGGCTCATATTCGAAAGGAAACGGGATTTAACCTTGTTTGCCTCCTCGGCGCGATCCTTAGCTTCTTCGGCTACTTCAAGAGCATCTTCAACGGCTCTTTGCTGCGATTCGGCTGTTGTATCGATCTCTTTTGCCGCCATAAAGAAGTAGGACATAAGCGCTGCAACAACAGTGCAGAACGGCATGAACGGGAATATCTCGTAAATGGGTATTATGAAGTTGTTCGCAAACGTCGCAAGAAGCGGAACAAGTGAGATAAATATGGAATAAATAAGGTAGGGCTCTTCTTTTTGCTTTTTTCTGGCACAGATAACGACTGCATAAGCAAACGGCTCTATGTAGTAGAAGAGATTAAGTATCGAATAGAATGAGAAAAGCGGACCTCTGATATATGCGCCGCCTTCTCCGAAGGACCACAGTGCCCCCGTAAAGGGTGTAGCTATAATGAGCGCAAGAAGTATGATGATGGGAATATATTCAAGATTTCTTGTGATGGGCTTAAAAGTACCTCCCACAAAGTTACGCGCGAACATATGCCACACGAAGGGCAATAACGAATAGGATAGGTAGAAGATAAATACGACTATGGGCCATATCGGTTCGGGATGACCGGCAAAATCGCAGGCGATAAATGATGCATCCATAACAACATAAGCCGCCGTTGCCACGACAAGAGCTATGCACAGCTTAAGACTCGTTTTGTTCTTTATTGCTATGCACGAACGTATAAGAATTACCAGCAGGATGGCCAGCATGAAAAACGTACTTGTAAGATAATTTCCCAGCATAAAATTTACCTTTCATGTTTCATATTAATGAACTGCGGCGACCGCAGGATTTTTTGATTTTTTGATTATGTATGATTCAAACGGATTTCGTTATGAATTGCGTGAGACCCTGCCTACAGATGTGTCGGCGGCTCCATTTATATAATATGGTGAAACAGGTGAAAAAGCAAGCACTTTAAAGGAGGAAAGTGGGCAATCTGCACTATGAAGATTGGTGATCATGGGGCGGACTTGGGCAAGAATTTGCGAATGCCTGTTGCGAGCTTTGTCTTGCGAAGTGAAAAGAATTGTGATATCGTTATTGACGTTGACAGAGATGTTGGCAAAGGGGGCATTAGCGCAGTTGGGAGCGCGTTACATTCGCATTGTAGAGGCCACGGGTTCGAATCCCGTATGCTCCATATTTTACGCAGATCCGAACCTAATCTTAGAAGAATAGGCTCGGGTTTCTTGTTATTAGAACGGCTGGCAGTGTATAATGCCATCAAAGGGAAAATATACAGGAGAGTTAAGGGTTATGGGGTTGAAAAAGAAAAAGGAAAATCCGGAGCGGGAAAGGCTCGAAAAGGAGCTTGAGGCGGCAAAGGAAACTGCTAAAAGCGGCACAGACGACGACAAACGTGCTCTTGCCCACGCGTACGATAATCTGGCGTTTGCGTATAAGGGCGAAAAGGATATCGATAAGGCGCTGGAGTGTCATCTCCAAAGCTACAAGATATTCAAGGAGCTCTCGGCGAAGTGCCATTCGGCACAGATTGATTCGGAATACGCGTCGAGCTGCGGCAACGTTGGCGCCATCTGCAAGGACATCGGAAACATAAAACAGGCGGAGGAATTTTACGGCGAGGCCATCGCACTGGCGAAGGTTTCGGCAGACGAGCTGCGCACACCGAAAGCCTACAATACATATGCATTGCTCTGCTTTGAGGCGGGAGTTTTGAACCGCAAAAAGCCGGATAGAGAACTGCTGATGGAAGCTCATGGCGTGTGGGAGATACTCGGCAAGGAATATCCCAATAATAAACTCTACACATCAATGCGTTCTTCGGTTGCCATTGTGTTAAACGAGAAATACAAGAAAAAACGCCGCAGTCTCTGGGGGATGTTCGCAAAGAAGAGACGCAGAAGATAAAGGTTTACTTTTCAAGCGGCGGTGATACAATTTTGGTCGGATCGCCAGGGAAGATAGTTCGTGCATAAGGTCTACGGGAGACGTGGAATATGAGATATGTAATAAACGGATTTGATGTGCCGGAGATGGATTTCTGGACACGGGTAAACGGCATAACGACGGAACAGCAGCGATACATGCTGATGGAAGGCTATGTGGTAAAAGCTAGCGGACGTGTATGTCAGATAATTGATGACGGCGATGATGAAGACGAAGAAGCGGAATTGACGGAACAGATTATATCCGTCTGAGTCCGCTCCATATAGCGCACATTATAAAACTCGGCACGAACTTCGCGGCTATGCGGTGAAGGGTGCACATTATACCCGGAGTTGATACGGGCATTTTAAGACGGCTGTCGTGAAGAGCAATCTTTGCGACGCTTTTCTTTTTCGATGACAGCGGAAAATGTCTTATTGCGGTGCTTTTACCGCCTCCGCTATCCTTTGCAACGGGAATGAATTCCGTGTCGCGTATCCAATAGGGGCATACGGCGGTCACGGATATTTTTTTAGGCATAAGCTCGATGTAAAGTGCACGGCTGAAACGATACAAAAAGGCCTTCGAGGCCGCGTATATGTTTAAAAACTGGAATGGCTGAAATGCCGCCGTGGAGCATATCTCCAGTATGCGGCTGCCGCGGGTCATATAAGGAATACAGATAAGAGTCATATCTACGGCCCCGCGGCAGTTCAAATCTATCATATCGTCGGCAACGTCTCTGCTTATGTTCGTGGTAGAGCCGATTTTCCCGAATCCGGCGGCGTTTATAAGCAGTTTTACCTGTGGTTTTTGAGCTTTTAGCATTTCTTCGAGAGCATCAATGCTTTCGCGTTTTGTAAGATCCAGCGGGATCGCCCGCACGGGAACTTTAGAAATACCGGCAAGAGATTCAAGACGGTCGCGCCTCCTTGCAATCGCCCATATCTCGTCAAAATCCTCATCCAGATTCTTTATAAATTCTTCACCGAGCCCCGATGACGCCCCGGTGATAATGGCTATGTTCATATATGCCTCCGTCAGTTTTGTTTTATGCGGAATTTTGACCGTTGTACTAGCCGGTAATTTACCGGTGAAAATCGCATCGGCAAAATTAAAAAAATTTTTGAGAGAATTATAGCGCGTTCTTGCCGGTAGCGGCAAGAATATTATCCGCCTTCGTTTTCTTGCAAATGAAAGTCTTCTTTTGTATAATGGGTTGATTAGAAAAAATTGCGAAGAACAGAGAATATTTTATATGAAGCTTTATGAATATATAGCGCCGTGTCATTTCGGGCTGGAGGCCGTTTTAAAAAGAGAGATAACCGACCTTGGCTACGAAATCTCAAAGGTTGAGGACGGCAAGGTCACGTTTGTGGGAGACGAAGAGGCGTGCGCCTACGCAAACATGTTTCTGCGCACCACGGAGAGAATCCTGCTCAAGGTGGGCGAATTTAAGGCGGAGACCTTTGACGAGCTTTTCGAGAAGACAAAAGCACTCCCGTGGGAGGATTACATACCGAAGGACGGCAAATTCTGGGTAACAAAAGCAAATTCCGTAAAGAGTAAGCTTTTCAGTCCGTCCGATATACAGTCAATCATGAAAAAAGCCATGGTCGACAGGCTGAACAGCCGTTACGGCATAAGTCATTTTGAGGAAAGCGGTGCTTCGTATCCCGTAAGAGTGGCTATCCTTAAGGACGTTGTCACGATAGGCCTTGATACGACGGGTGTATCCCTTCATAAAAGAGGCTATCGAAAGCAGACGGTAAAGGCTCCCATAACGGAGACGTTGGCTTCGGCACTCATAATGCTCACGCCGTGGAAGAAAGACAGAATCCTGGTGGATCCCTTTTGCGGCAGCGGAACCTTTGCCATAGAGTCGGCGATGATGGCGGCCAACATGGCTCCCGGCCTTAAGAGAACTTTCTTATCGGAGACGTGGAAAAATCTCATTCCGGATAAGTGCTTTGCCGATGCAAGGGAAGAAGCCGAGGATATGGT
>CAYMAY010000044.1:0-4142 GCA_964388555.1 uncultured Lachnospiraceae bacterium | reverse complement strand
GATAAAAACAGAAAGATATATAACGGCATGATGAAGACCTATTTTTATCAGTACATGGGTCCGAAGCCGCCGAAAAGGAAAATATAATAACTGTCATACAGCGGTCTGACAGCAGTAAAAGGACACATCAATGAGGATAGTTTTTGCAACCGGCAACGCAGGAAAGATGCGTGAGATAAAACAGATACTGGGCGATATCGGAATGGACGTCGTTTCCATGAAGGAAGCGGGATACACATCCGATCCGGAAGAAAACGGCAAAAGCTTCGAGGAGAACGCCCTTATAAAGGCGCGGGCGCTTTTCAATCTTATAAAAGATAACGAGACGATCGTTATGGCGGACGACTCCGGTCTTGAGGTTGATGCACTTAATAAAGAGCCGGGGATTTATTCCGCAAGATATCTTGGCGAGGATACGCCATACAGCGTAAAAAATAAAAATATCATGGACAGGCTCGAAGGCGTGGAACCTGAAAAACGAACGGCGCGGTTTGTGGCGGCGATAGCCGCAATATTGCCGGACGGAACGGAGTTTACGACCCGGGGAACTATCGAAGGCAAGATAGGATACGAGGAGAGAGGCACAAACGGCTTTGGGTACGATCCCATATTTTATCTGCCGGATATGAGTATGAGTACGGCGGAGCTGCCGCCGGAAGAGAAGAACAAAATCAGTCACAGAGGTCGGGCACTTGAATCAATGAGAGCAAAGCTAAGTACAGCGGTGGCGAAATAACGGAAATAAGAACCAAAGTATGAAAAGGCTTTGAAATAAAGAGGTGAATAAGATGAAGATAACACTGAAAGACGGATCAATTAAAGAGTACGATGCTCCGAAGAGCATACTTGACATTGCGTATGATATAAGCGAAGGGCTCGCAAGAGCAACTGTCGCAGGAGAGGTAAACGGCGAGGTACTTGACATCCGCACGGAGCTTTCCGACGACTGCGAATTAAGGCTCATAACAACTAAGGATGAAGAGGGCCTGCGTGTAATGCGTCATACGGCATCTCACGTTATGGCTGAGGCCGTAAAGAATCTCTTCCCAAATGCGAAGCTTGCTATAGGACCCGCAATAGATGAGGGATTTTATTATGATTTCGATGCAGAGCCGTTCTCAAGAGACGACCTTGATGCCATCGAAAAAGAGATGAAGAAGATAATCAAAAAAGGAAACAGACTCAATCGTTTCACCCTTCCGAGGGCTGAAGCCATCGAATTTATGCGCAAGAGAGAGGAGCCCTATAAGGTAGAGCTTATTGAGGATCTTCCAGAGGACGCCGAGATCTCATTCTACGAGCAGGGTGATTTCGTGGATCTTTGCGCCGGACCGCACATGGCGAACGTCAGAAACATAAAGGCATATAAGCTTCTTTCATCATCAATGGCATACTGGAGAGGCGACGAGCACAAGGCGAGACTTCAGAGAATCTATGCCACAGCGTTCGCATCAAAAGAGGAATTAGAGGCATATCTTGCCCATCTTGAGGATATAAAAATGCGCGACCATAACAAACTTGGACGCGAAATGGAGCTCTTCACCACAGTTGACGTTATAGGACAGGGCCTTCCGCTTCTGCTTCCAAACGGTACGAAGATGGTAATGAAGATGCAGAGATGGATAGAGGATCTTGAGGACAAAGAGTGGGGATATGTAAGAACAAAGACTCCGCTTATGGCAAAGAGTGACCTTTACAAGATCTCGGGTCACTGGGATCACTATCTCGACGGAATGTTTGTACTGGGGGATCCCAACGACAAAGAGTGCATGGCTCTTCGCCCCATGACATGTCCGTTCCAGTATTATGTATATAAAAATTCGCAGAAATCCTACAGAGATCTTCCATACAGAATGGGCGAGACTTCCACGCTGTTCAGAAACGAGGATTCCGGCGAGATGCACGGACTTACAAGAGTTCGTCAGTTTACCATATCAGAGGGACACAATGTAATCCGTCCCGATCAGGCAGAGGAAGAGCTTCAGAACTGCCTCGAGCTTGCAATGTATATATTAAAGACCCTGGGACTTCAGGATGATGTTACATACAGACTCTCGAAATGGGATCCCAGCAATACTGATAAATATCTCGGAGACGAGCATTACTGGGAGAGCACACAGGGCGTGTTAAGGCACATCCTCCAGAAAAATAACGTTCCGTTTGTAGAGGCAGAGGGCGAGGCCGCATTCTACGGACCAAAGGTTGATATTCAGGCGAAGAATGTTTACGGCAAAGAGGATACAATGATCACTATCCAGCTGGATTGCGCTATCGCCGAGAACTTTGACCTTTATTATATCGACCAGAACGGCGACAAGATCCGTCCTTACATAATCCACAGAACATCTCTTGGATGCTATGAGAGAACCCTGGCATGGCTCATCGAGAAATATGCGGGCAAATTCCCGGTATGGCTCTGTCCGGAGCAGGTTCGTGTACTGCCCATATCCGACAAGTATGCGGATTATGCCGAAAAGGTTAGAGCGAGCCTTGCAAAGGCCGGTGTCGATGTAACAGCGGATCAGCGTTCGGAGAAGATAGGCTTCAAGATAAGAGAAGCGCAGAACAAGAAAATTCCGTATATGCTCATCGTCGGCGCGAAGGAAGAGGAAGACGGTCTTGTATCGGTAAGAACAAGATCCGGCGGCGATAAGGGTCAGATGAAGCTTGACGAGTTCATCGCGCAGATCAGAGAGACCATCGATTCGAAGACAATTGAGGAGCCGTAATAAGAATGTCGGGAAAATCTAAAAAGAAGAAATCAAAAAAGCTGCCGATAATCATAATGGTGATATGCATCGCCATAGCGGCTTTTGCCGGATATAAGCTTATATCGATAGGGCTTTCGTACAAACAGGCCAGCGACGAGTATGTTGCGCTGAAGGATTACGCGGTGGAAAAGCCGGAGACGAAGCAGGAGTCCGCGTCGGTTTCGTCTGAGGAAACGGTTGAAGTTCCGCTGGACATTGACTTTGATGCGCTGCAGGCGATAAATCCGGATATTGTGGGATGGATATACATCGAGGTGGAGGATATAAGCTACCCCATAGTTCGTGCGGATGATAATGATTATTATCTGCACAGAACCTTTGAGGGAACTGAAAACTTTGCCGGCTCCATATTTATGGAGTGTATGAACAAGGGTGACTTCAGCGACAAAAACACCATACTTTACGGTCACAACATGAAGGATCAGTCCATGTTCGGAAAGCTGAGCTCACTTTATGACTTCGAGGATTATGCCATAGATGATACGTTCTGGATATTGACGCCGGACGGATCATACAGGTATAAGATATTCAATCTTGAGCGCACTGTTGCCGACTCAGATGTGTATACATTATTCCCGGAGGGCTCCGTAGGGCTTAAGGACTATATCGACGCAAGAATAAGTGATTCGCTTGTGAAGTTTGATATCGGCGAATACGATGAAAACAGCAAGATAGTTACGCTTTCCACGTGTCTTAACGCGTATGACGAGAAAAGATTCGTGGTACAGGGAATACTTGAGGGAACATATTAACTTAGAACTGTCGCGGTAAAAGCGCGACAGTTTTTTCGTAGAAGGGAGGCATTATGGATAAGGTAAAGGAGCTGCAGGAGATAATCGACAAATATGATAATATCGTCTTTTTCGGCGGAGCGGGTGTTTCGACGGAGAGCGGCATTCCGGATTTCAGGAGCGTGGACGGATTATACAATCAGAAATACGATTATCCGCCGGAAACGATGCTGAGTCATTCGTTTTTCGCGAGACATCCCGAAGAGTTTTACCGTTTTTACAGGGACAAGGTGCTTGCACTTAACGCAAAGCCGAATGCGGCGCACCTTAAGCTTGCCGAAATGGAAAGAGCGGGAAAGCTTAAGGCGGTTATAACGCAGAATATCGACGGGCTTCATCAGGCGGCCGGAAGCAAAAACGTGCTGGAGCTGCACGGAAGCGTCCATAGAAATTACTGCACGGGTTGCGGCAAGTTTTTCGATGCGGAATATATAAGCAAATCGAAGGGTGTTCCGCGGTGCGATGAGTGCGGTAAAATAATAAAACCGGATGTGGTTTTATATGAAGAGGGGCTAGATTCCCATACGTTAAATGCCTCGGTAGCCGCCATAAGGGCTGCGCAGGTGCTTATCATAGGCGG
>CAYMAY010000043.1:3509-13343 GCA_964388555.1 uncultured Lachnospiraceae bacterium | reverse complement strand
CTATCCGAACAGCAGCAAAGGTTCTGTGCCGGTCATAGTATAACACCATGTAAGAACAATAAAAAAGTACAGTGTTACAAAAAATTGAATTTGTCCCAAAGTTATATCGATGGTTTATGTGCTTTGACGGGCTACGTCAAGCTTTTTCTGATGAAGTAGATGGAAATTTAGGCAAGCTATTTGGTATAGTTATTTGCAGACCGTTGTACTAGACAAATTTTGTGTTACAACTTATAAGATGAAACGATTTACAAGAGGATGAATATGCAGCCGGACAACGTAGTGATTTTTACTGAAGATGATAAATACAGAGAAAATGCAGAAGAGCTCTCTCAAAAACTCGGAGCAGGAATAGTCTGCGCTAAAGATGAACTTGCGGAAGCATCATTAGCGCTTATGTTTGATGAAAACGGGCTTTTTCTTACCGATAATAAAAATTCCATACGGGCCGATTTTTCGCATCTGCTTACGCGAATGAAAAAGGGTGTTGTGGATACGGAGCTTGTGGTTCGTGCCGCGAGATTCAAAAAAGGCGGAAATGATCTTACTGTTTTAGATGCCACGGCCGGATTCGGAGAGGATTCCGCACTGCTGGCGGCAGCGGGATTTTCGGTAAAGCTCTATGAAAAAGACCCGGTTATCGCCGCGCTTCTTGAAGACGCGATAGGAAGGGCGAAGGAGACGGAAGAGCTTTTAGAAGTCGCATCGCGAATGGAGCTTGTCTGCGGCGACAGCATAAGTGCAATGAGAAATATGGAAAAATCGCCGGATGTGATCTATCTCGATCCCATGTTCCCGGAGAGAAAAAAGAGCGCACTTATAAAAAAGAAATTTCAACTTCTGCAGAAACTGGAAATGCCATGCGAAAACGAGGCGGAACTGCTGGAGGCGGCATTTGCGGCAGCACCGCGGAAAATAGTCGTAAAAAGACCCGCGAAGGGCGCATGCCTCGCGGGTAAAAAGCCTAGCCATGCCATCGCCGGCAAGGCTGTAAGATATGATGTTTATATATTGTAATAAAAAATTGTACAAGCGCATAGCGATGAACGTTCTGCAAGAAACATCCGCAACGTCGGTACTTCCCGAATGCGGACTTTAGTCCTGCATAAGGGTTAGTACCGCTACGCGAGGGTGCTCATCGTCCGGTGGACGATGGTTTAGCACCGACCGGAACGAAGTGTAGATAAGTGCGAACGGTTTCTGGAAGAATGTTCATCAGATGCGCAATGCGATGGTTTTTTACATCGCAACTAATCCGATTGACTTCAGGAAAAGTATTACCAGCAGGATCGGCACGATAAATTTAACCATAATCTTGTAAAGCGTCTTACGGCTCATTCTATCGCCGGTCTTTTCAACCTCGTCGATAATTGTCTTCGGCTTGATGATCCATCCGACAAGTATGCAGGTTGCTATTGCGACTACCGGCATGAGAACGTTGTTGCTCATGTAGTCCAGGATATCAAGTATCTGCGCCGTGGATCCTGTCGGAAGCGTAGCTTCGAAGTAGAAGAAGTTGTAACCGAAGCAAACGAGAAGTCCGACTACGCCGGCTATTATCGTTTCAACCGTAACTGCCTTCGGTCTTGAAAGCTTAAACTCATCTATAAAGCAGGAAACAACGGCCTCCAGAATAGATATGGAGCTTGTTATCGCTGCGAAGAGAACCATTGCGAAGAACAGCACTCCCATGATATTTCCTATCGTTCCCATTGCGGCAAATACCTTGGGAAGATATATAAACATAAGTCCGGGACCGGAAGCGGCCATTCCCTCTGTGCCCATAAATGTATATACGGCAGGAATGATCATAATACCGGCAAGTATAGCAACGGCCGTATCAAATATTTCTATCTGATTTACTGATTTTCCGAGATTGATATCGTCCTTAACATATGATCCGTATGTTACCATTATACCCATTGCAACGCTCAGACTGTAGAAAAGCTGTCCCATTGCGTCTATCAATGTAGAGAAGAACGAAGATGGCGTTACATTACTAACATCGGGTACAAAGAGTATCCTGAATCCGTCGAGACCCGTTCTTGTTACACCATCGGCATCCGTATGGGAAAGAGTCAGTGAAAATACTGCTATTACAATGATGAGTACAAGAAGTATAGGCATTATGAAACGCGAAAGTGACTCGATTCCGTTATTTACGCCGCGATAGATAATGAATGCCGTTATCGCGAGGAATATAACGAAGAATACGACAGGCGAAACAGTGCTTGTTATAAAGCCGCTGAAATAATTGCTGTCTGCCATTGCTGTTCCCTGACCTGTAGCGAAGCCGACGAGGTATTTTAAAACCCAGCCGCCGATTACGCAGTAGTAAGGCAGGATTATCATCGGAACGATACACGATAAGATTCCGACGAAGCTGAATTTCTTGTGAAGCTTTTTGTAAGCCGACATTGGGCTGAGCTTTGTTTTACGTCCTATCGCTATCTCCGTTGTAAGAAGCGCAAAACCGAAGGTCAGCGCAAGTATGATGTAGATAACAAGGAACAGACCGCCTCCGTCTTTAGCTGCAAGATATGGAAAACGCCATATGTTTCCCAATCCTACCGCGCTTCCGGCAGCGGCGAGGACGAAGCCCAGCGAGCTTGAAAATGAATTTCGTTTACTGTGGTGATCTGACATGTTGCATTTTGGGGAATTATTCCCTCTCCTCCCTCTTTTTGTTATTGGAACTCTTAGGCTTCCTGCGCGGAGGCTTTTTGGAGTCCTGTATTATCGGAAATTCAAAGATAACCGATTCATATGGACGAAGATCGTAGGTTATGCGGTGTTCGTAGCCGTCGCACTTCTCTTTTGTCGAAAGAAGAGGAGGAACATCCGACTTAACCGAAACATCGTCCTTATATTGCAGATAATCATAGGTGCTGAATATGCGTCTGTAGCCGCCCTTTACCGGAACACCGCAGCTGTAATCCGCATAATATGCGGGAGCAAAATTAAGTATTACAAGCAGTGCGGAATTATAGTTCCACGGATTGCGGCGAATGTAGCTGAACGTGCTCCTGTATACGTCGCCGTTGTTCACCCATTCGAATGTGACGGGATTGTGCATATCCGAATAAAGAACGGGACGGCTGTTATACAGCGTAAGCAGCGAACGCAGCGTCATCATAACATCGCGATGATTTTCGACATTTGCCAGATGCCAGTTTATTTCGCGATCCTCGGACCATTCCCTGTCTTCGGCAAATTCCTGGCCCATGAAGAGGAGCTTCTTGCCGGGGAACGTCATCATATACGTGTATAATGTCTTGAGTATGCCGAGCTTGTCCATTTGATTTCCCGGCGATTTTTCCGCCATGGAATGCTTCAGGTGGACGACCTCGTCGTGAGAAAGCACCAGGACATAGTTCTCATCGAAGATGTAGTCGGCACTGTGGGTGATATCCGAGTGATGATAGAACCTGTAAATGGGATCTTTTCCGATATATTCCAGCGTATCGTGCATCCAGCCCAGGTTCCATTTATAAGTAAATCCGAGAGCCGCACCGTTTTTGTCGGAGGTGACGCCTTCCATGATGGAGGAGTCCTCGGCGAACATAAGCGCGTTTGTTTCGGATTTTATTATTTTATTTAATTTACGAAGAAATGCAAGTCCTTCTAAGTTTTCGTCGCCGCCGTATATGTTTTTGCGCCACTGGCTGCGGCAGAAATTATTGTATAACATGGATGCAACGGCGTCTACACGAAGTGCATCTATATGGAATTCTCTTATCCAGTAAAGCGCACTTGATATAAGGAAGCATTGCACCTGATGCTTGCCCTGATCGAAGGCTTTCGTGCCCCATTCGGGATATTCGGCGCGAAGTGAATCGGCATATTCGTATAAAGGCGTGCCGTCGAAGTTTTCCAGGCCGAATGAATCCTTCGGAAAATGTGCCGGAACCCAGTCCAGTATAACGCCGATACCGTTTTTATGCAGAACGTCGATAAAATACCGGAAATCGTCGGGAGAACCGTAGCGGCAGGTGGGCGAATAAAAGCCCGTGACCTGATAGCCCCAGGAGGCGTCCAGCGGATGCTCGGAAATCCCGATAAGCTCTACATGGGTAAAGCCCATATATTTCACGTATTCGGCAAGCTGATTGCCAAGATCGCGGTAATTCAGGAATCCGTCCTCATTGAGGCGGTAATCCTTTTTCCAGGAACCCAGGTGAACTTCGTATATGGCAACGGGTTTATCAAGTGTGTTCTCGTTTGCCGTTTTCATATAGTCGTTGTCGCCCCAGTCATATTCTGACGGTGCGGTAACGACGGATGCGGTATTCGGACGAAGCTCCGAGCTGAAGGCATACGGATCGGCCTTGTGGCGAACAACTCCGTCAACTCCCGTAACGGCAAATTTGTATTTGCAGCCGGGCATTATGCCGGGCATAAAAAGCTCCCAGACTCCGTATGGAGTGGCTTGCATTTGGCAGCTCTCGGTATCCCAGAAATTATTGTCGCACATAACGGCAACTTTTTTTGCGTTAGGTGCCCAGACGGAAAACAGTGTTCCTACCTGTCCGTCTTGCTGACATACATGAGCCCCGAATTTTTTGTAAGCGTCGAGGTGTTTACCTTCGCCGAAAAGATAATAGTCGTATTCAGTAAATCGATATTCAGTGGATGGAAGATATTCCATAGAGTTCCTTTCATTAAATAAAGCCGTATATTCGGCAGCCTTGAGTGAATACTCCCATTTGTGCAATTTATCCTCCTATCATACCAAAAAGTGGCAAGGAATAAAAGCAGTTTTTTGGCACGATTCGGGCACAATTCGGGTGCAGATTCGGTAGATTCGAACGCAAGCAGGCTCATTCCTTCGCCAGTTCATACAGGGCATCGGCAAATATGTGACCGGCCGTGCGCATCTGCTCCAGAGCCATGAACTCGTTGGGCTGGTGACAGAGGTCTTCCGTTCCGGGCATCACCGGACCAAATGCTACCGTGTTGGGTACTGCGCGGGCATATGTTCCGCCGCCTATGGCGATGGGTTTTGCCTCGGCGTCTCCTGTGTTTTTCTTATAAACGTCCATCAGAGTGGCTACAATAGGATCATCAGGTGATCTGTAAAGCGCGGTCTGATGTTTTAATGTTTCAAGTTTATACCCTAAAGGATTCAGAATCGCCGACATTCCGTTTCTGACGTTTGTTTCCGTGAACGTGACGGGATATCTGACATCGCATCCCAGCACGATCTCGTCTGGCCGGCTTTCTATTGTACTTATGTTAAAGGTCAGCTTTCCGGAGGGCTCGTCTTCAAGTGCGCATCCCATTCTTTCGCCGTGAAGTTCATATCCGATATGATCTTCATAGAATGCAAAAAACTCGTTTACCGCCGGATCATCAAATTCTACATCGGAAAGCATTTCGCAGATCCTTGAGACAGCGTTGGTGCCGCTTTCCGGCCAGGCCGCGTGTGCCGTCACACCGGGCATGACGATGGTCATGAGGTCGTTGTCCTGCAAAATTGAAACTCCATAAGATTCATATTTTTTTATGGAGTTATAAAGGGGCAAAAGGGCTTCGTTAGAACACTCTGCGGTGCTTATTTTTACCGTTACCTTATCGGGAACGGCATTCATGACACTTCCGCCGTTTATCGAAACAAGATGGGGAAGGGTTTCGGCTGATCCCGTTTGTGTATTAGGCGATGCCGGATCGTCATTCTTTTTGTCGGTGTGATTGTCGATCGGAACATGGATCTTATAATGTACGATTCCCTTTTCGCCGTAAATTACCGGAAAATCCGCATCTGCGGAAAATCCGGCGGAAATATCCGCACTGACATGTTCCATATAATAATCCATGCCGTGCCATGCGGTTTCCTCGTCGCAGCCCAGAATCAGTCGTATTGTTTTCGCGGGTTCAAAGCCGGCTTCCTTAAGAGCGCGCATCGCGTAGTAGCAAAGAATCAGAGGCCCTTTGTTGTCAAGTGTGCCGCGACCGTAAGCCTTGCCGTCTCTTATCTGCATATCAAAGGGATCACTGACCCAATTTGACCTTTCTCCGGCGGGAACCACATCCAGGTGATTTACCATGGCAACGATCTTGTCGCTTTTTCCGCAAAAATCGATATGACCGCCGTAGTTATCGACATTTAAGAAGTCAAATCCATCTGCCTTCGCCTTTTCATGCATAAATTCCAGAGCCGCCTGTACATGCTTTCCGAAAGGCGCATCCCCGTCCGCATCGCCAACTACGCTAGGAATGGCGATAAGTTTCTTTAAGGTTTCAAGTAATTCATCAAAATTTTTATCAAATATATCTTTATAATTTTTCATAGCAGATCCTTTCGTTCAATATCAGATATTTTACCACAAATCACTTAGAAATAGGTTGCTTAGATAAAATGAAGAAGTGGTTAGAATGTAAAAATCATATAGTGCCATATTAGATGCAAAAAGCAGAATAATGGTCATCTTGAAAAATCATGAAAATTACGATAAAATACGATTGACCGTGGATTATCATAAAAACGGAGGCGTTATGGAATATATTACACGAGAATTGGAAAGAAAATTCCTAAAGCTCAATGAATTTTTTAAAGTTATTCTGGTGACCGGTGCAAGGCAGGTTGGTAAGACAACGATGCTAAAACATTTGGCGGAGGATGGCAGAAGTTATGTAACGATGGACAATACAATGGCAAGAGAACTTGCGCAGTCTGATCCTGTATTGTTTTTTCAGACCTACAAGCCGCCAATTCTTATTGATGAGGTGCAGAAGGCCCCGGAATTGTTTGAGCAAATAAAGATCATTTGTGATGAGAGCGATGAAAAAGGACTTATCTGGCTTACGGGATCACAACAGTATAATATGATGAGAAAAGTGAGCGAGACTCTTGCCGGAAGAATCGGTATTCTGGAGTTATACAGTTTATCTGCAAGAGAAAAAATGGGGCTTGTGTTCGACACGGATCTCGACTTCTCGCTTGATACTTTACAGGCAAGGCAGAAAAAAGTCCCCAAAAATGATGTGATCCAAGTGTTTACACATATTTGGGAAGGCGGTATGCCACAGGTACGGGGCGTAGACAGCGAGCTTCGACAGGAGTATTTTAATTCCTATATTGATACGTATCTAATGCGTGATGTCGCAGAGGCCGGAGGAATTACCGATGTTGTGAGATTTCGAAAATTCCTCGTGGGGTGTGCCTCGCTTGTGGCAGAGCAGGTTAATTATACTACGCTGGCTGAGTCGGCAGGTATTGCACAAAGTACGGCAAAGGAATGGCTGAAGGTGCTGGAGGGACTCCGCATTGTCTATTTGCTCGCACCATATTCAAATAACGAACTCAAACGTTTAAGCAAAACGCCGAAACTGTATTTTTGCGATACAGGGCTTTGCGCATACCTGTCCATGTGGCTGACGCCGGATACACTGCGTAACGGCGCGGCGAGTGGTCATTACTATGAAAATTATGTCGTGATGGAGCTTGTGAAAAATTATGCTTATGCAAAGTCCAAGGTAAATCTCACATATTTCAGAGATTCCAATGCAAAAGAGATCGATCTTTTTGTCGAGGAGAACGATGTCATTCATCCGCTGGAGATCAAGAAGAGCGCGGCGCCTGACCGGCGAGAAGTCAAAAAGTATAAAGTGTTGGATAAATCTTCTTTGAACAGGGGCAACGGAGGAATCATTTGTATGTGTGAAGAACCGATTCCGATTGATAAGGATAACTGTTTCATTCCGAGTAACCTTATTTAACTCGGGCGAATAAATATGGAGAGAGAAGAACATGGTGAATATTCTCGTTGTAGAGGACGACGAAAAACTTAATCGGATCATCTGCGATTATCTTGCGAAGAACAATTACAGTCCCCATGGCTGTTTTGATCCGACACAGGCGTACGATCTGCTTTTCAAAGGAACTTACGATCTGATTATCTCGGACATAATGATGCCGAAGATAAACGGATTTGAATTTGTAAAAGAGATCCGGAGCCAGAATCCGTCGATACCGATCATGGTGATAACGGCGCTTGACGACATCACATCAAAGCAAAAAGGATTTTATGCCGGAATAGACGATTATATGGTAAAACCCGTGGATATGGACGAGCTGGTGCTTAGGGTCGAGGCTCTTTTGAGACGCGCGATGCTGAACAAAAAGAATCGTCTCGAAATCGGTGAGCTTACGCTTGTGCGCGACGAGATGGCGGCATATGTAAACGGCGAAGAAATACCGATAATGCCAAAAGAATTTAATGTACTCTACAAGCTGTTGTCGCATCCGAAGAAAATATACACGAGAAGTGAGCTTATAGACGAATATTACGGAACGGCAAACGACACCGGATTGCGGACGGTGGACGTTTATATAACAAAGCTTCGAAAAGAGTTTGCGCATTGCAAAAGTTTTGAGATAGTTACGGTGCACGGTTTCGGATATAAGGCGGTGCTCACATGAACATGCAAAAGATAAAAGAGCAGAACGATGAACGTGTAACGGCGCCGCTTATCAGATGGAAAACGGCGATCGTAATATTTATCATAATATTCCTTGTGACGATGGTGCAGACGCTTATACTGGCGGCGTTTATGAATCAGCTTCCCGTGCTTATAAGCGTTCTCGTAAACTATCTGCTATGCGCGTGCATAATGTTTTTCGTCATATTCATGATCTTCTGGCGCTATAAGATAAGTAAACCCATAAAAAAGCTTGCAAAGGCTGCCAGGAGCGTTGCCAAGGGCGATTTCAGCGTTAGGATAGAGTCGGATAAAAAGAAGGGAAAGAAGGGCGAAAAGAGGAATGAGATAGATGTGCTCATCGACGATTTTAACATAATGACACGGGAGCTGGCCGGTAATGAAATGCTGAAAAGCGATTTTATCGCCAATGTTTCCCATGAGATTAAAACGCCGCTTTCAATAATAGGAAGTTATACAAAGGCGCTGAGGGACGACAAGGTCCCGCAGGAGATGCGCGAACAATATATGGACGTGGTCATCAATGCGACGCAGAATCTGAATGATATGATCACAAATGTATTAAAGCTGAACAAACTGGAAAATCAGCAGATATTTGAGAATCCGGAGACATATCAGCTTGGAGAACAGCTCAGAAGCTGCGCGCTGTCTTTCATGGACAGATGGCAGGAGAAAAATATAGATTTTGAGATAGACGTGGCGGATGTTGCAGTAAGCTGCAGTGCAAATCTGCTTGAGCTTGTATGGAATAATCTGCTTTCAAACGCCATAAAATTCACGCCGGAGGGCGGGAAAATATCCCTCACATCAAAGGTTATAGGCGATACCGTAAGCGTAAGTTTTAAAGACAGCGGCTGCGGCATAGAAGAGTCGGAGCAGGAGAGGATCTTCGAGAAATTTTATCAGGCGGATACATCACATGCGGTGCAGGGAAACGGACTGGGACTGGCACTTGTTAAACGAGTTACCGATATAGTCGGCGGCAGGATAACCGTAAAAAGCGAACCAAAAAAAGGCAGCGAATTCATCGTTGCCCTTAAGGTTGCAGAACAGAATCAATTGTCTTTGTAAGACAGGTTACAGAACAGATTCGATGGGCTTTGTAAGTCCGACTATGCCGAATGCGCCGGCTCCTCCGTGGGATGTGATAACGCAGCCGGTTTTCACCCATGAGATATTGTTGTAGCCGCAATCCTTCGCGGCCGATTCGGCTACGAGCTTCATTTCCGGCGTAAAGTACGGAGTTTCGATAAGCCAAAGTTTGCTTTGATCCAGGGCATACTTTTTCGTGTAGTCCCGCATAAGCTCCGGAATTACCTTCTTAAAGCTTCCGCGATATTTCTTTGTGGCGATAAGTTTGCCATCCTGAATATCTACGCAGGGGTGCAGATT
>CAYMAY010000043.1:0-3409 GCA_964388555.1 uncultured Lachnospiraceae bacterium | reverse complement strand
TCCGGGCTGCAGCCGCTGGTCTGCGGCACTTTTTTTGTCCTGTTATAGTATTCGCATACTTCTTCGGCGGGAAATTCGCCGTCATCGTAGCTTTTGTTATCCATATTTACATGCATCGGTATGACACCGACGCCAAGACGGGCAGCCTCCTCAATGCTTATATCCGAACCGCTTTCCGTCGTTATGATCCATTTACTCATGAAATTCTCCAATTAATATTAATTTAGGACATCAAACCGGTGCATAATAATGAATGAACCGAAAGAAACATCCGCTAAATGTATATTTTGATGTTACATCACCGCATAGATTAAACAACGGAAATATTTTAAAAAATGTAGAATAATGTTAATGAAATGTTAAAATAGCCACAGACACAAAGAAGCCGCCCGTTACGGCGGCCTCCTGCTAAATCATATATGTTTTGCAACGAGTTTTGGTTTTACCGGTGCAACATGGAATTACTGTGATCTTGTATTCTCTGTAATATCAAATTTAAGACCCAGAACCTCACTCATGTACTTCATTGCGGATCCGCCGAACGACAGATGCGGATATCCCGGCTCCTTCTTAACCCATCTGAAGAAATCTTTCATAACTTCTTCCTTATTAAGAAGCTCATCCCTGAACATTCCGTTGAACTGAAGTCCCGGATCAAGAGCCTCGGAAGCAAGCTTCTGATAGTTATTTAAAGCCTCAAATGAGAAGTCATGGTTCTTATCACACTCGGCTATTACGCCTGCGGCAATCTGTCCGCCGACCATAGCTGACGGAATTCCGTATTCAAACGCACACTCAGCCGCTGCGATAGCATCACCGATAAGGATAGCACCCGGGAATACGCTCTGTGCGAGCTTTCTGGAACCCGGAAGTCTCCAGCCGCGGAACTTATCTATCAAGGTTGCATTCTTAAGACGTTCCTGACCGAATTTTGTATTGTTCTTCCAGTATTCATAGAACTCCATCGAAGAAAGTCCCGTAGCACGCAGAGCTTCCTCTGTGATGGTAAGACCCAGAACGGCCTGTTTTCCTTCGTAATGCGGATTCAGCCACGTCGTGCATATCGGGCTCCAGCCGTTAAGCCCCATGGGAACATAATATTCCTCGGCCTGTCCCGGAACCAGTCCTTCAACGCCGTCCACATAAGCTCTGAAGCAGTACATTGTCATGCTGGGATCGTCCACGAATGCTCCAAGCTGACGGCTGAGCTCGCTGTGTGAGCCGTTCGCTATTATAACTACATCGGCTTCGATATCAAGCGGTGTATTGTGATAGAGTCCGTGAACGCCCTTTACAACGCCTTTGCGCATGATAAGGCTTGTTGCCTCATAGTTTTCCATGAAGTCGGCACCTTCGCGGATCGCCGCTCTTCTTATCTGATCATCCGTAAATCTTCTCGGAGCGATCATGAAAGGATCAACGTCAAGTACGATGTACTCCTCGTCTCTGTCTATAAGGCGCATCGTAGTGATATTGCAGGCCTGCTGCTTATACATCTCATCGAAGCATCCCATATCTTTAAGCATCGGATAAAGGCTTGAAAGATAAACTCCGCCGCAGATCTTGTCTCTTGGCCATGTTTCTTTATCGACAAATAATACATCTACGCCCGCGCGTGCCAGATAGAATGCCGCAGTACTACCTCCGGGGCCTGCACCGACTACAAGAGCTGTTCTTTTAATTTTACTCATCATGCATTCCTCCTTTACTTCTTCACCATTGTGATGACATCGCCTTCAGGGCATAACGTCTCGCAGACACCGCAGCCGATACATTTATTTACATCGATAAGTGCATATCCGCAAGAAAGACATCTGAGAGCCTCCTGCTCAAGCTGCTTGTTTGAATAGGTATACTCGACCTCATCGAAATTCTTAATGCGCTCCGCCGGATCTGCCATAGGTCTTTCATGCCTTGCAGTCTTGCGGCGGTTGCACGGATAAATCTTTTCTTCGATCGGAGCCGCGACTATTTCATGGTCTACCTTTGCCTTTTTAAGTACGCGATTCTGGATAACGGAGTCAACTGCAAACGCAGCCTTACGTCCGCTGGCGATCGCATCGATAACCGAGCACGGACCTCCTGCGATATCACCTGCATAGAAGATGCTTTCGCCGTCCTGCTCCGGATAAATGCTGTCTGCATACTGACCGATCGCTGCAATGATGAACTGTGTCGGAAGATGAACGATATTGTTGTCATCGGTATCGAAGCTGATCTTGCCGTTTTTGTCCTTCACAAAATTTGTAACCTTCACAAGATCGATACCTTCGAGGGTATTTACACGTCCCGTGTAAGCCTTCGGGCTGTATCCTTCCATGAATACGATGCCTTCTTCTTCGGCTTCTTTTCGCTCCCAGGCGTGAGCCGGAACATTTTCTCCTTCTTCAAGGCATACAACCGTAACCTTTGATGCACCTCTTCTAAGTGCAGCACGAGCCGCATCCATTGCCACGGAACCGCCGCCGATAACGATACCCTCACGACCTTCGATTATGAAGTTCTGGTGAGGCATACGCATCGTATCTTGATCGTTGTTTATGAAATCCATAAACTGGATAGCAGTATAAACTGCGTCGTAATTCCACTTCGGAACCCAGGTGATCTCCTTGCCATGAGGTGTTCCTGCTGCGATTATTACAGCATCATACTCGTCCTGAAGCTCTTTAAGCTGTTTTTTGCCGATTCTCTCGCCGCAGCAGATCTTAAGTCCTGCTTCCTCAAGCTTCGCGATATCTTTCTTTACCGCCTCACGGCTGAGTCTGAACTCCGGAATCGCACGAACCATCATTCCGCCGGGTTCGTTATTTGATTCAAATATCGTTACATCGTATCCGAGAGATGAAAGAAAATGTCCGGCAGAAAGTCCGGCAGGACCTGCGCCTATGATCGCAACCTTCTCATCATAGAGAAGCGGATACTTCGGTCTCGTATATTCTACATTTTCATCGAGATATCTCTTGATGCCGCGGATTGACATGGGGTCGTCTACAAGAACGCCTCTCTTGCAGACCTGCTCGCATGGATGGTGACAGATATGTGAACAGATCGACGGAAGAGGATTCTTCTCCCAGATCTTCTTGTATGCTTCGGAATATTTGCCGTTTCTTACAAGACCAATGTATCCCTGCGGGCTGATACCAACAGGACATGCAGTCGTGCAGGACTGCTTCGTGCAAAAATCATCAATATCGCTAAGACGCATAACCGGCTGTTCCGTACATTCCGGGCAGACACGACAGATCCAGCGCTGTGCTTCTGTTATAGCCGAAACCGGGCAGTTCTCACGACATGTGCCGCAGTTGACACATTTCTTCGTATTTACGTGTGCGACATAGGTTTGCTCAAGCTCAAATTCAGGACTGTTATCATGCTTGACTTTAATAACGCTCATGCAATATGCCTCCTT
>CAYMAY010000042.1:0-13678 GCA_964388555.1 uncultured Lachnospiraceae bacterium | reverse complement strand
GAGATAATTCTGATCGTAGTGGTGCTTATAGCCCTTGTTGTGCTGTTCAGGGATCAGATTACTTCAATAGTAAACAACATCCTGAAAAAAGCATCAACCCAGAGCAACGCCGTGTAATGAAAAAAAGGCAAGGCAGATACAGTGTAGACCTAAAAGCATTAAAAACCGCAGCCGGTGCTAATAATGTGAATAGCGGAAGCATTACCGTATATCTGTGTATGTCACTATGCATAATACTTTCGCTGATATTTGTCTGTATGAATTCGGCACGCACGGCCTCGGCTAGGGCCGCCGTGTCCTGTGCGGCCGATCAGGGAATGTTTTCACTGTTTTCCAATTACGATAAGACGCTTTACGAAGAGTTTGGTTTGTTGCTTTTGGACGGTGGATACGGAACCGGCGAGCTAAACCTGGGAGCGGCTGCAGCGGAGATGACGGATTACACAAAAGAAGTGTTGTCTCCGACTGTCGGGATACTTACGACAACGCCGGAGAAGCTGTACGACATTAGTATAGAATCTACCGACGTTACGGGATATGTGCTTGCAACTGATTCGGGATATGCGCCACTAATAGAGCAGATATGCGAGGTAATGAAACAAAAACTCGGAGTCGACGGAATAGAAAAGCTTAAGGACATGCTGGACGTAAATTCTTCTGCAATAGAAGAGTTTGGTCTTGAGAGCGAAGACGAAATAAGCGAGCTTGAGAAGAAATATGAAGAAAACAAGGAACTTGCCGGGCAATTAAAGGAAAAAACGCAGGAGAACGAAGTAACAACGGAAACTGAAACAGCAGATGTGTCTTCAGTAACTGAAAGTGTGGAAATACCGACTGATTTTAAAAACCCGGTAGATAACATTACAAAGCTTAGAAAGCTTGGATTGATGTCGTTTGCACTGCCGGATGATGCATCTCTTTCCGAGGCGGCCGTGGATCTTAATGATATGCTCAATAACCGGGAATTGAACAGCGGAATGGGCGTGCTTCCTGAAACTGAAAGCGGTCTTGATACAAAATTCCTTGTGAGCAGTTTTGCAGCAGATATGTTGGGCAGTTATCTGACTGCCGATGACAGCGATTATCTTCAGTATAAAGCAGAATACGTTCTTTGCGGAAAATCAAGCGATGCAGCCAACCTTAAAGGTGTCATGGAAAAGCTTTCGCTTATAAGAACAGGGCTGAATTATATCTATATCATGACGGACGCAGAAAAAACCGCTCAGGCTTATGAGATTGCACTGATAATTGCAGCTGTTTTGCTTATGCCGGAGTCTATAGATGTTATAGAACAGATAGTTAAGTGGCTGTGGGCATATGCCGAAAGTATGATGGACGTAAAAAGCCTGCTTGAAGGTGGAAAGGTTCCGATATTTAAGGACAAATCAAGCTGGCAGGTGTCGCTGGATCTCTTCTCAACAATGGATAGTCAGACAGAGCCGCAAAGCAAGTCAAATGGACTTTCATATGATGAGTATTTAAAAATCTTATTATATATGCTACCGGAGGATATGCTGATTTCGAGAACGGCGGATATGATCGAATATACAAAAAGAGTAAAGGATGAACAGGGAAAATTCCGGCTTGACTGCTGCCTTAGCGAGTTGGAAACAAGTCTGACATGCCACGCAGCGGGCAAGGAACTTACTGTAAGCAGAAAATACGGCTATTAAAAGGAAGGTGCGAAATGATGCCCTTTTTTAAGGACAAATCTAAAGAGCATACCTCTATGCACAAAACAAAAAATTACTCTATTACTGAAAAGACGAAAATATCGCGCAGGCTGTTTTGCCCCGATAGGACAGCTGCGCCGGCCAAGAAAAAGGGCATCCTTTCGCACCTTCGCTGCGCAAGTCTTACTGTAGAGGCGGCGCTGATCATACCTATGTTCTTTATGGCTGTCATATGTATAGTTGGAATAATGGGAATATATCCAAAGACATTAGAAACGATGGTTTCACTGAGGGATGATGCACAGCTTGCGGCGTCAGTAGTCACAGGCGACGGCGAAATATGGATAACACTTCCGGAAACTGTTGAATTCAGCCCGCTATTTTTGCCGGCAGGAGTCGGTACGGTAAAGGTTAGTTGTACCGGAAGTGCAAGAGGCTGGACCGGAAGGGATGAAAGCAGCTACGGAAGCTTATTGGATAGTGCGCCGAAATATGTTTACGTAACAGAAAACGGAACAGTATATCATACCAATTCCTCGTGTACTCATATAAATTTGAGCATTTCGAGGGTGAGTGCATCTGAACTAGAGGGCTTAAGAAACGAAAACAGAGAGAAGTACAAAGCCTGCGAAAAGTGTGCAAAGGGCGACATGTCGGATATGGTTTATATTACCGATTACGGGGACAGATATCACAATAGTGTTTCGTGCAGTGAGCTTAAGCGTACGGTAAAGCTGGTAGATATATCAAAACTTTCGGGAATGTCGGAGTGTTCAAAATGTATGTCGGAAGCATCATAGTTATATTGCTTACGGGAATTAACAGTATACAGGATATCAGAAAAAGAGAGATTTTCTTTTTCCTGACTATTGCAGTGGGAGTGGCAGGTGTAATCTGGTCGCTTTCACAGGGAGCGAATTTTTCGGAAATCATGATAGCCTTTGTACCGGGTATTATGCTGATCTTACTTTCTGTTTTGACAAAAGGAAAAATAGGAATTGGTGATGCGGTGATTTTACTGGCGATTGGTTGCTGGCGGGATGTATATTACGTGTTTTTCGTACTGCTAACGGCGCTTATGATTGCATCTGCAGCAGGAATATTCTGCATTATAAATAAAAAAAGAAAGATTGAATTACCGTTTGTGCCATTTCTGTTTGCGGGGTGCTTGCTGAGAATTCTTCTGGTATAGCATTAATAGACTGGTTCTTAAATAGCTCGACCAATCAGTGCATCAGATGTTTATAAATAAGCGGGAGTGTCAGATGAATATGAAAAAGCTGAAGAGGGGAGTATTTACAGTTGAGGCGTCGTTCATAGTTCCAATAGCGGCACTTGTTATTGCAATGCTTATGGGATATACATTTTTTATGCATGAAAGGGCGTGGAGCAAATCGGTATCATATGAAGCAGCAATGTATGCGGCACAGTATGAAACAAGTGATGAGGGAATAGAAAAATACGCTGAAGAGCGCCTCGAAGACAGATATAACGAAAGTGTTACGGGATTATCGAAGGATAACACTGAGGTTTCAGAGGGAAATTACAGCTTAAATATAGGATGGTCCTACGGGATATTTGAGGAAGCCTTCGGGGATGTTTTTACATTTAAGGATGAAATATCAATCAGAAAAATAAAACCATCCATAACGAAGAGATTAATGTGGACAGCAAATTTGATAACAAATAACTCATAGCCCGGACTTTCGCAGTGTGGTTAAAAAACTGTTAAGGTTGCTATGGCTGGCATTTTGGAGGAGCAAAGAATATGCAGGCAGAATTTAGGGAAGATACAAAAAAACATTATTTTGTTCTGACATCGCCAAAGTCTGTTACGGATTCAAAAGATTACAGACTTGCAATGATAAAAGAAAATCATATATCCGGGTTCGCCTCATGTAAAACGGAGCAGATGAACGGAGCGGATCTTTTGTATTACGACATAACAGAAAAAATGTGTCTTGATGAATATCTGAACACGTATAAGGCAGATGCGGAATTCTTTAAGCAATTGTTTTCAAACCTTGCGAAAGCGCTGGAAAGCATACGTGAATTTCTGCTCGATCGCGACGGAATACTGCTGAATCCGAAGTTTATGTTTATAGATGCGGAAAACAAGAGGCCTTATTTCGTATTTTATCCGTATAATGAGAATTGTTTTGAAATAGGCTGCCGGAGCTTAAGCAGCGATCTGCTCAAGCATATAAAACAGGAAGATATAGAAGCTGTAAAACTCGGATACGAATTTTACAAAAACTGCATGATAGGAAAGATAACAGTTAATCTTTTGCGTGAAATGGCAGGAGAAAATGGCTTTGATTCTTATTTCATGAGAAATCGAATAAAGAATAAAAATGTTAATGCGGATGATGACCATGCGGAAAATATGACTCCGGGATGCGGAATAACAGATACGGCGATAGCAGACACAGCGGCAAAAGACAGGGAGTCGGCGAAGAATAGCATAACATATGACTTCTTGTTTAAGGATGATAAAAAAACGGATAAACATGACAAAAAAGGATTTTTCAGCAGAATTTTTAAGGTTAAAGAGAAAACTGTTGAATATAAAGCGTATGGCAAACAAGAAAAAGTAACTACGGAAAATAGGGATGCAAGAGCATGGCTTATGCCAGAGAAGGATTTGTCAAGAGGCGGAGTAATGCTTGTGGATGATAGTTATATCGTAGGCAAGAAAATAGCAGGCGCGCACATATCATTAGATTCCGATGCGGTCAGCAGAATACACGCCAAGCTGATATGGAAAGGCAGCGGTTATTGTCTCGTGGATCTGAGTTCAAAAAACGGAACCAGCGTAAATGGGAAGCGTCTTGTCGCAGGAGAAAAGAAAATGTTAAAAAGCGGCGACAGAATAGTGTTTGCCGATATGAAATGCGTTTACAAAAAACCAAGTTGAAAAAATTCATGAACTTTCGTAATCTTGTGTTATTAAGTTTTATCAACATTGGGGAATATCATGCAATACAGAAGCGTTTCATCAGTATGGAAAGAAAAATACGGAGGAAAGATTTATAAGCTTTCATTGCAAAGCGGATGTACCTGTCCGAATCGTGACGGAAGGATCGGCACTGGAGGATGTACTTTCTGCTCCGAAGGAGGGAGCGGGGATTTTGCGTCCATCTATACAGATTCAATCGAGAGTCAGATTGAGGAGGCTAAGAAGAGAGTCGACGCCAAATTTCCTAAGGGAGATCCTCATAGATATGTGGCATATTTCCAGTCGTTTACAAATACGTACGGAGATGCAGACTATCTGGAGGATTTGTATAAAAGAACATTGGACTTCCCGGAGATCGTAGGTCTTTCCATCGGAACGAGACCGGATTGTCTGCCGCCTGAGATGCTCAGCATGCTTTCAAATCTGAATAAAATAAAGTCTGTTACGGTCGAACTGGGACTGCAGAGTATTCATGAGAAAACGGCACTTCGTATTCACAGAGGCTACCCGTTGTCTGTATTCGATGAGGCGTATAAAAATCTTTCAAATATCGGTGTGGAGATCGTTGCTCATGTGATCTTAGGGCTTCCGGGGGAGACTAAAGAAGATATGCTTGAGACGATTGATTATCTTTCAAATCTTATACCGACGCTTCCGGGAATTAAGCTGCAGCTATTGCACATTCTTAAGGGAACACAGCTCGCAAAGGAATATGAGATGTGTCCGTTTCCGGTATTTTCCATGGAAGAATACACGGATCTTGTGGTTGAATGCTTAAAAAGGCTGCCGAACGAGACTGTTATTCACAGAATGACAGGGGATGCGCCAAAATCACTCCTTATCGAACCAAAATGGAGCGCGGACAAGAAACGCTGCCTCAATATGCTACAGAGAAAAATACTGGAAGCATAAAGTACGACATCATAAGAGGAGACAATGAAGCTGTTGAGATTATAGATCGCTTAAAGCTTGTTTGAAACAGGATAGAAAATATGCGCGAGTAGGCTGATTCCTTTCATACTTTCTAAAAAAAATTAAAACAAAAAGAGGATGCACGCAAGTAACGTAATTGAGCTGTTACTTGTATGCATCCTGTTGCTTATCTGGCAAGATCTTCAACAATAGAAGATATATTTTGCAATTGCTTTTTATTAAGCTTTTTCAAATATCCGGTTATTATGCGAATCTCTTCCGGATCCTTGGAGTCAGTATCAAAAAACTCCTGCGGCGTGATCTTCAGAAAATCGCAGATAAAGAAAAATGCCGACATTGATGGAAGCGCCTTGCCTGTTTCTATATTATTGATATACCCGGGGTTTTGCCCGATCGACAGGCTCATATCACGGGCGGATACGCCTTTTTTGCAACGCAATTCAGACAATCGTGCCGAAAACATCTCATCGTACATAGTGATCACCGCCTTTTGGCTACAGTTAGCATTTTTTTTCTGGTCCAGTTACCTTTTTGACATATTCTATCCAATACATACAAAAGAAATGTTTGATTGTATCCGTGAAATATGGTAATATGACGGAATAAAAGCGATACAGTAAGATAAAATGTATTGTATAAAGCGACAAAAATGAGGGAGAAAAAAATCCATGAAAAAACTTTACAGGGTAGTTATATTTTCCCTGGTGTTCGGAATGCTTGCGACTACCTTTACCGCATGCGGCGGAGGAAGTTCGGCGTCATGGTACAGTGACCAGGCTGAGAAGGCAACAAAGGAAGCCAGAAAAATATACAAGGGATATTGATAACTGATAAATGGAGGATGAGTAAGTATGGGATTTTGGGGAATAGTAGGTGCGATAATTGTAGCTGTAATAATCTTGTGCGTTCTATGAAAAATGGCAAAAAAGATCATTAAAAGCATAAAGAAACGACCGATAAACCTGATACTGGTGATTGTTGTGGTGTGTTTGTATTTCATTAACAACACACTGATAAAGCCAAATACGTTGGGTATGGTTCATATATTTTTCGTTTCGTATTTTAATGATCTGATGTGTCCTTATTTCTTTCTTGGTTACGCAAATATGCTGTTGATCACGTGCAGCAGAGAAATGGCAACGTTGAAAGTTATCTTTATTGTGGGAATGACGGCAGGGCTGACTTGGGAATTTATAGCACCATTTTTGAAAAAAAGCTCGGTGACGGATCCTCTTGATATAGTCTGCTATGCCATAAGTACGGTTGGATATTGGGCAGTGCTGAATGCGGTCATAAACAGGAAGGGAAAAGGGAATGCTTGAAGTAGATCGGATTGAAAAATCTTTCGGCACTCAGTCTGTGTTGAAAAGAATATCGTTCTCTGTTAAACCGGGTGAAATATATGGCCTTATAGGAAAGAACGGCGCCGGAAAGACAACTTTGATGAATATAATGGCAGGTCTTTCATCGGCGGACAAAGGAAATTGCAGGATAAACGGCGAAGACGTGTGTATAGGCAAAGAAAATGCCAAAGTGGGATATTTGCCGGATCTGCCTGCTTTTTTTGAGTACCTGTCTGCGGGTGAGTTTCTGGATTTTTTGCTTATGAATTCCAATAAAAAAAGAAGGAATGATCTGCTAAGAATAGTAGAACTTCCCGGCGGTAAGCGGATTTCGTCTATGTCAAGGGGAATGCGCCAGCGATTGGGTATTGCGGCGGCGATTATTAATGATCCCGATGTAATATTGCTGGACGAACCTACTTCTGCATTGGACCCGAGCGGACGTGCAGAGGTTATGGATATACTTAAGAAATTGAGGCAAAACGGAAAAGCTATCGTTCTTTCAACGCATATTTTATCTGATATGGAACGCATATGTGATAAGGTTGGGTTTTTGTCGGATGGCATTATTAAACGCAGTCTTGATATTTCCGAACTTTACGAAGGATGTGCACATATCAGAATTTCATTTAAGGACGATGTAAATAAGGACGTTTTAAACAGTTCGGGAATCAAGTATTCGATTGAGGGTAATTACGTTTACAGATTTGAAGTCGATCAAAAAGATGTCGTGAATTCACAGAAAAGGATTTTCGGTACTATCGCATGCCTTGATTCGGAGATTTTATCAATTCAGAATGAATCAAATGATCTGGATAAGATGTTCCAAGAGGTGTGTCGCTGATGGTAAATGAAATAATATGTGTGATTAGAAAAGACACCAAAGAATACATAAGAAGCAGGAAGAATGTGTACTTTGCACTTGCGTTATTGGCGATTGGTGCGTTCGTTCTGCTGACGACTATGTTCTTTCCATCGTTGATCTCGATGCTTTCTGATAAGGCACCTGAAATGATCACGGATACCAAATCGCTGGATTCCATGATGTCGAATCTGTTTCCGACAGACGTTAGAGGGAGCTTAGGCATTTGGGCATCTGACGTTGCGATATTCTATGGGATAGTAGTTATTTTAATGACGCAGGGATTGATCCGGAAGGAAATAAGGAGCGGAAAATGGATTATGCCGGTTGCATCAGGATATTCAAAGAAAACCCTGTTGATCGCTAAGTGTGTCGTTTATGGAGCGGGTGCGGCATTTCCGGTGTTTATTCTGTCTAATGTATTTTATTTTGCGTCATCATCTATCCTCGAAAATAATGTGGGATTTTCAGAGGTACTGACTGCGTCTGTGGTTTTGAGCATCACAATGGCAGGCATTGCTGTCATAACGATTCTGACATCTGTCTTGTACAGACATAGCATAACCGCAGGTCTTTCAATGATCTTAATAGTAATGGCTGCGCCTGATGTGATGACATTTTTTGCATTCGGAAAATATCTGCCGACATATCTGCTTACATACGTCTATTCCATGTCGAATAATCTGACTGATCTGATCATCCCTCTTTTTGAATTGATCTTTATTGTGTTAGCGCTGTTTGCTGTGTCAAGCAGGAAAATTTCAACAATGGAATTGTCAAGATAGGAGCTGATGTACGGTGAAGACATTTATTGGCTTAAACGGAAGTATTTCGGTAAATAGCGAAAAAGTTATATTGCATAGAGGATCCGGAATCGATTCGGTGTTTCATGAAGAGGGCAATCTGACAATTCCGTTCAGCAACATAGCGGAGGTTATCTATTCCGAAGGCGGACTTACAAACGGTTACATAACGATTTTAAGATACGGTGATAAAAGACCCCACGGTATATTATCGGCATTGAGAAACGCAACAACTGTCATATTCAGGTTTACAAAAAACAGACAGGCACTGGAGATGACCGAATACGTAAATTCTCGTATATAGCAGAAAGGAGTATGCGGTTGAAAGATCCGAAAAATCTGGGCGATTTTTTGAAGATCATATTGATCATCATAATAATAGGCGTAGCACTTTCGTGGTGCTGATTTGAGAGAATATAACAGGGCAGAACGATCTGAGAAAAAGCCTGTTCTGTTGTATATAGAAATTTTTTATGGAGGAAATGAAGTGAAAAAGAAGATTTTGATTTTAACATGTTTGGCGGGACTGGCGCTTTCGATTGCCGGCTGCGGCAGCAGTTCGAGCAGCTCATCGTCAAGCGACTCAAAGAGTGAAAGCGTTACTACTGAGGCAGAAAGCGAAGATTCCGATATATCGTATGCTGTTGAGGAACCAGCCGAGGAAGCAGCTTCTGATGACTCGGATAACGATACTACATATTCTAAAAAGTCATATTCTAAAAAGTCATATTCTAAAAAGTCGTATGACAGTGATGATGACGACGATTATGATACCGGAATAACAGGCGCAGGCGGATACGACATGCCGAATGAAAGCGACGAAAGCTTTTCCGACTATGTAAAACGTGTTGATCCGGAATTATACAGTGAAATGCAGGATATCTACGACGACGCAACGTCGTGATAGCGATCACCATAACAAATCAAAAAAAATTAATAGACATCTGTCCGTTATAACGAGCGAAGCAAGTCAGCATGGTTGCATGACTGATGAGCGGAAAATCATAAGTTATATATAAGGACAGATGTTTTTTTTACAAAAAAAGGAAATTAAAAAATCCCGCGGTATATTATAGGTAGACGAGAGAGTTTGACAGTCGAAAATCGAATGTATTAAAACAATCGGATTGATAAACATAATAGCTTAGAAAGCGGCGGGGCGCATTTCAGCGGAGGATATTTTGAATATAAGAGAAATTTCAGAGGAAAAAGAATATAAGAATCTCAGCCCGCATGCGTCGCACAGCCGCGATACAAAGGGGCGGCAGAGATCCGAAGAGGAATGCGATATCAGAACGGCATTTCAAAGAGACAGAGACAGGATTTTACATAGCAAGTCCTTTCGCAGGCTTAAGGATAAAACTCAGGTCTTTCTCGCGCCTCAGGGCGACCACTACAGGACGCGGCTTACGCACACCCTCGAAGTGTCCCAGATATCAAGGACTATAGCAAGAGCACTTAGCTTAAACGAGGATCTCACAGAGGCGATAGCCCTGGGCCATGACCTCGGTCATACGCCATTCGGACACGAGGGAGAGGCAGTTTTAAATGAAGTGAGCGACTGCGGATTTTCTCATCCTGTCCAGAGCTTACGCGTGGTAGACATCCTCGAAAAAGAGGGCAAGGGTCTTAATCTCACATGGGAGGTCAGGGACGGTATACTTAATCACAGAACTTCCGGTTCGCCGTCTACCATCGAGGGAGCCGTCGTTCAGCTTTCCGATAAGATAGCTTATATTCATCACGATATGGACGATGCCACCCGTGCCGGAATTATTTCGGAGGATGACATTCCGATCACGCTTCGTATGATCCTGGGTGCAACATGTAAGGAACGTCTTAACACCATGGTCAAAGATGTCGTTGCAAACAGTCTCGGAAAGGATGCACTGCATCAGTCGGACGAGATACGGGAGGCAATGCGTGAACTGCGGAAGATCATGTTTGAGCTCGTCTATTCAAAAGGCGTTGCGAAGCAGGAAAATATTAAAGTTCAGCGTATGCTTTCGGTATTGTACAAATATTATATGGAGAATCCGCAGGAGATGTCTTCTGAATACAGAGGGCTCCTCAAAAAAGATGTTTCCGTGTCGAGGGCAGTCTGCGATTACATATCGGGAATGACAGATCAGTACGCCATTCACATATTCAATGAGATTTTTGAGCCGAGAGGCTGGAATGTATATTAAAATTTCAATATCAAAAGATATTTTGGTGTTTTGACTATAGATTATCAAGAGGCTTTAGATGTATTATCCTGACGAATTTGTAGAAAAAGTTCGGGAAGCCAACAGCATAGAGGATGTGGTGGGAAGCTATGTGAAGCTTCAGCGAAAGGGCACATCCTATATGGGGCTTTGTCCGTTCCATAATGAAAAAACGCCGTCGTTTTCAGTTTATCCGGCGCGTCAGATGTATCATTGCTTCGGGTGCGGCGTCAGCGGAGATGTATTCGGATTTCTGATGGAATACGACAGGCTGAGTTTTCAGGAATCCGTTGAACGGCTTGCGGAGCGTGCCGGTATGTCGGTGCCGCAGGCGGACGTATCGGAGGAACAGAAAAAAGAAGCATCACTTCGTGCAAAGCTTTTTGAGCTCCAAAAAGACGCGGCGATATACTACGTCAGAAATCTTTATTCATCAAAAGGTCAGACAGCAATGAAATACCTTAAGAGAAGAGGACTTCCCGATTCTGTGATAAAGAGTTTCGGACTTGGCTATTCCGATAAGAGCGGCGGTCTGTATCCGTATTTAAAAAGCAAGGGATATTCGGATGCGCTTTTAAGAGAATCGGGGCTTTTCGTATGGGACGAGAGCCACTCGCGGTTTTCGGAGAAATTCTGGAACAGGGTAATGTTTCCTATACTCGACACAAACCGGCGTGTTATCGGCTTCGGCGGCAGGGTTATGGGAGATGCCAAACCGAAATATTTAAATTCGCCGGAGACAAAGTTATTCGATAAAAGCCGGAATCTGTATGGATTGTATGTGGCAAAATCCACGCGGCAGAAAAATATAATAATATGCGAAGGATATATGGATGTCATCAGCCTGCATCAGGCAGGATTTACAAATGCCGTGGCGTCACTGGGAACGGCGCTTACATCACAGCAGATGGCATTGATACGAAGATATAAAAACGATGTCCTTCTTCTTTATGACAGCGACGAAGCCGGAATAAAAGCGGCGCTTCGGGCAATACCGCTTTTAAGAAGCGCAGGACTGAATTCAAAGGTCGTCAACCTGAAGCCGTATAAGGATCCCGATGAATTGCTGAAAAGCAAGGGAGCCGATGAGCTTACAAAGAGATTTGAAACGGCGGAAAACGGATTTCTGTTTGAAATACGGCAGCTGGTCGGAAAATACGACATGAAGGATCCGAAGGAATCCAGCGATTTTTATCATGAGGTCGCGAGAAGACTTATGGAGTTCCCGGATGAAATAGAAAGAAACAGTTACCTCGCCAGTGTGGCCCGGGAGTATCACATCGGAAAAGAGGTTCTTCAAAGGCAGCTTTCGAAGCTTGCCATGCAGGGAGTTATCCCAAACGAGATGCCCACACCGTCTCAGAGGCTTCAAAAAAAGAAGGTTGATAATTCTACCGGAAGTAAGGCAGAGAAAACATTGCTTTCCTGGATGAGCAGACAGCGTGAAGTTACTAAGGCGGTGAAAAAAGATCTTTCGCCGGCTGATTTCACGGATGGTATGAGCCGGACTATAGCGGAAAAGTTATTTGAAATGGATTATGACAACTATAATCCCGTAACTGTTCTTAATTGCTTTGAGGACAGTGAATCAAGGGCGGCGGCAGCCGAAATACTCGAAGGAGTTCAGCTTCCCGAGGATGATAATGATGTTTCGAGAGCAGTTGCCGAAACGGTTTTGCAGATAAAGACCGAAAGCCTTGAACGCAGGCTGGAAACGCTTCCATTATCGGATATGAAGGCACTCCAGGAGTTAATGAACGAGAAGAAAAAGGTAGAAGAGCTTAGAAAGAATTTCGAAAAACGACAGTAAGAAAGGGACAGACATGAAAAAAACAAGCGACAGCAAGGAAAAAGAGACACAGGGAAAAGAAAATGAGCAGGGGGTAAAGCTCGATAAAGAAAAGCTCCTTGCATGCGTGAGAGGCCTCGAAGAAATGGGCAAAAAGAAGGATTATGTCCTGACGACCCAGGAGGTAAACGACTATTGCAGCGAGCTTAAGCTGACGCCTGAGCAGATGGATAAGGTTCGTTCATATCTTGAGGATCACAAGATAGATATCGTGGAATTTACCGATATAGATTCCGATGTGGATCTCGACAATATCCTGCTCTTAAAGGACGATGATATGGAGATCGACGAGGAGGAGATCGACGTAGAGAATATCGATCTTTCCGTGCCCGAGGGCGTAGGCGTAGAAGACCCCGTGCGTATGTATCTTAAGGAGATAGGAAAGGTTCCGCTTCTTACGGCAGACGAGGAGATCGAGCTTGCGAAGCGCATGGAGCAGGGCGACGAGAGAGCCAAAAAGAGACTTGCCGAGGCAAACCTTCGTCTCGTTGTTTCGATAGCAAAGCGTTATGTGGGAAGAGGAATGCTTTTCCTTGACCTTATACAGGAGGGAAATTTAGGTCTTATCAAAGCAGTCGAGAAATTCGATTACAGAAAGGGCTATAAATTCTCCACATATGCCACATGGTGGATCCGTCAGGCCATAACGAGGGCTATAGCCGATCAGGCAAGAACTATAAGAATCCCCGTTCATATGGTTGAGACCATAAACAAGCTTATCAGGGTATCAAGACAGCTCCTTCAGGATCTTGGACGTGAACCTACCCCGGAAGAGATCGCCGAGGAGATGGATTTAAGTGTTGAGAGAGTAAGAGAGATACTTAAGATATCTCAGGAGCCCGTATCACTTGAAACTCCTATCGGAAAAGAGGAAGACAGCCATCTGGGCGATTTCATACAGGATGACAATGTGCCTGTTCCCGCAGATGCGGCGGCATTTACCATGCTCAGAGAGCAGCTTGAGGAAGTACTGGGAACCCTTACGGAAAGAGAACAGAAGGTTCTCCGTCTGCGTTTCGGCCTTAACGACGGCAGGGCAAGAACCCTTG
>CAYMAY010000041.1:0-13737 GCA_964388555.1 uncultured Lachnospiraceae bacterium | reverse complement strand
CGCTGCTTCGACGAGCGGAGCGGGAGCGTGTCTCTCCGTGCAGGTGTACTAAGGCCGGCTCTGCATATTATAAAGAACTGGTTATAAATATTTCACAAATAATTCAGATTCTGTGGTTTGCATTTCACCATGAAATAGGCTAAATTATTAAAGATAGTTTAACACAGATTAGTAAACGGAGGCAAAATGGGATTCGGCGGTTTTGGAAATGACAGGAACGGATTAGATGATTTAGCGCGGGTTTGTATGTTTATTGCACTTGTTTTTCTGGTATTATCGTTCTTTTTCGGGACGGTTTTCTGGATAGTCGCTGCGATATTTCTGGGATATGGATATTTCAGGGTGTTCTCACGCAATGTAACAAAGCGATACGAAGAAAATCAGCAGTTTCTAGAAGGCTGGGACAGATTCTTGGGCTTCTTCAGGATCGGCTTCAAAAGAATAAAAGACAAGGATCACAGATATTACAGATGTCCACGGTGCAAACGAACTTTGAGAGTGCCGAAGGGCAAGGGACGCATTTCGATACATTGTCCGACCTGCGGAACGGATTTTGTTAAGAATACCTAAGAAAGATTCAAGAAAATTGTAAAAACGAGCTAAAGAACAGACCAAAAGAAACCTTTAAGGGCGACTTGCTATGATAGGATATATAACTGTAAACAGAGACGAGCTTAAGGTAAAAGATCTGAACGTGTATCAGGCTTTTTATTGCGGCGTTTGTAGTGATATAAAGAGAAAATACGGTCAGCTGCCAAGGCTTACGCTGTCCTATGAGATGACGTTCCTTGCAATGCTCCTCAGCTCCGTATATGACGATCGTCCAAAAGCTCACAGGCTTAAATGTCTTATGCATCCGACAACGCGTCAGCTTTACGCAAGCAATAAATATACGGAATACGCGGCTGATATGGGCATCATCATCTCGTATCACAATCTTATGGATGACTGGATGGACGAGGGAAACCGTAAAAGCCTTGCGTATGCCGGTCTGCTGAAAAAAGCGTATCGTCAGGCAGCAAAAAAGTATCCCAGGCAGACGAAGGCTGTTGTGAACGGTGTAAGAGAAACAGTAAAAGCCGAATCGTCGCCGGATTGCAATATAGATAAGATAGCCGGCGCGACAGGTCATATGCTGGCGGAGCTTTTTAAATATAAAGAAGACGACGGCCTGAACAGGGATCTGGGACGCATGGGATTTTTCCTCGGGAAATTCATATATCTCATGGACGCATACGACGATGTGGAAAAGGATAGAAAAAACGGAAGCTATAATCCTTTTATCGAAGAGGCGGACAGGGAGGATTTCGACGACTACGCAAAGGAGATCCTTACGATGATGGCTGCGGAGGCTGCTGTGTCGTTTGAAAGGCTTCCGGCCATTGATTATGTAGACATTTTAAGAAATGTATTGTATTCTGGAATATGGACTAAATACTGGATAACACGGAAAAGGAAAACGGAAACGGATTAATGGATCCATACGAGGTACTCGGCGTTTCAAGAGACGCCGATATGGAAGAAATAAAAAAGGCATACAGAAAGCTGAGCAGAAAATATCATCCCGATGCCAATATAAATAACCCTAATAAGGCGCAGGCGGAGGAGAAGTTTAAACAGGTTCAGCGTGCCTATCAGATGATAGTAGATGAAAAGGAACACGGCGGATCTTCGACGAGCAGTTCATCCTACAGCGGACAGAACGCAAATTCCTACGGAGACGGTTACTCAAACGCCGGAAATCAGTACGGCGGAGGTTACGGAAATTCAAACGGCGGATATGATTACGATCCGTTTGAATCCTTCTTCGGATTCGGAGGCTACAGACAGCAAAGAGATACCACCTCTGATTACGGCGGTGATCAGCTGCTGCAGGCGGCGTCGAGGTACATCAATGCCGGACACTTTAATGAGGCTCTCAACGTTCTTAACGGAATGGATGTTAAGACGGCAGACTGGTATTATTTAAGTGCATGCGCGAATGCCGGTCTCGGAAATAATGTTACCGCAAAACAGCATGCTCAGACTGCTCTTAATATGGATCCGGATAACCCGCAGTACAGGAATCTTGTGGCGAATCTTGAAAGAGGCAATGCGTACTACAATACCCAGGGCGGCCAGTACGGAATGGATTGCTCCGGTACAAACATGCTCAGAGTCTGCATACCCTGTTGCGCATGTATGGCACTATCGAGATGTTCGTCGCCATACGGATATTTCTTCTGCTGTTGATAAGGCAGACGTATATAAATAGTGAAATACAGATGAAGGAGTCTTAACGATATGGAATTAAAGGATTGGGAAATACGCGAGCTTGAAAAAATGAGACGCGCGCGGACGGATAATCTCCCCGAGCTCTATTTCGAGACAACAAATAAAGAAGAAAGAGCCGAAATACTCAGCCGCATAAAAGAAACCGAGGGCGATTCGGATTTTGTAAAAATATGCGAAGAGCTTTACGACAGCAGATATATTTCAAAGGAAAAAAACGTAACGAATATAGATTACGGTATAAGAGGCTGGGTAAATATAAAATTCCTGCCGGAAGTCGCAAGAGGCTGGTTTACGAAGAAAAAGCTTGATACCAGAGTGCGCGAGATCCTGGACGACATGGGCTACAGCGTGTGCGAAAAATACGGGGCATTAGGCCGTGAGATATGGTTTAAGGAGCTTTGCAATGTTGTAAGGCTTTATATCGAACTTTGCCATACCGATAAGAGCTACAGCACCATAATATTCGGAATAGGTAAGATGAAGAAGGAAAGACTTACCTCTAAAATTTGCGCGGATCTTGTTACCATAACATATAGTATTCCGAGAGAAATAGGGATGCTTGATAAGTTTGAGCAGCTGGCAGAGGCGGCAAAGACGGCATTTGTTGAGAAATATCCTAAAGAGGCCATGCTTTATGAGCAGCTCCTCGATGAATCAGACATGAAGGTGAAACCACTTAAAGAGAAATAAAATTGAATAATAAATCAAATAAAAACAAAAAAAATAATCAAAAAAAAGAGGGAGGGCGTAACAACCCGTCCGAAAACGGCGGAAATAAAAATTCGAATCTTGTAACGATGGTTATTCTCGCCGTTTTAGTTTTGTGCATATTTTCAGGGGTGATCGGCAGCAACGGCAAGAAAGCCGCTTCGGAAATAACCTACGATAAATTCCTGGAGCTTGTCGACGATGGCAGGGTAAAAGAGGTAGAACTTCAGGATGGCGAGTTGTCAATTACCGTCAGTTCGTTGAAGAATGCAAAGAAAACTTCGGTGTATACGACTAATCTTGTAGGCGACGAAAATTCCCTCGTCGAGCTGCTTAAGGACAAGGACATCGAATTCGAAAAGAAAACGGATGGCATGCTCGTAACAATCATATCATCCGTGATAAGTGTTGCGTTGCCGCTTGTTATATTCATCTGGTTTATGAATATAATAATGAAGCGCAGCGGCGGAATGATGGGCGTCGGGAAAAGCAAGGCGCGGGCGTATGTTCAGAAGGATACCGGCGTTACGTTTGCTGACGTTGCAGGCGAGGATGAGGCAAAGGAATCACTTCAGGAGATGGTGGATTTCCTTCATAATCCTGAAAAATATACGCATATAGGTGCGATGCTCCCCAAGGGTGCATTATTGGTGGGACCGCCTGGAACGGGAAAAACATTGCTTGCGAAGGCAGTTGCCGGCGAGGCTCACGTACCGTTCTTTTCACTTTCGGGTTCGGAATTCGTGGAGATGTTCGTCGGAGTAGGAGCATCCCGGGTAAGGGATCTTTTTGAAGAGGCAAAAAATAATGCGCCGTGCATCATTTTCATAGATGAGATAGACGCCATCGGAAAGTCCAGGGACAACCGATTCGGCGGAAACGACGAGAGAGAGCAGACACTGAATCAGCTCCTTGCGGAGATGGACGGATTTGACAGCGCTGAGGGAATACTTATTCTCGCGGCAACGAACAGACCGGAGACACTCGATCCGGCATTGCTTCGTCCGGGTCGTTTCGACAGACGTGTTATAGTTGACCGCCCCGATCTTAAGGGAAGGGTGGCTATACTTGAGGTTCACGCCAAGAAGGTTCTTCTTGATGAAACGGTGGATCTTAATGAGATTGCACTGGCTACATCCGGCGTCGTGGGATCTGACCTTGCAAATATGATAAACGAGGCTGCTATATTGGCCGTAAAACACGGACGCAAATCAGTAAGCCAGAAGGATCTTTTTGAGGCAGTTGAGGTGGTTCTCGTCGGCAAAGAGAAGAAAGACAGGGTACTCAGCAAAGAAGAACGACGTATCGTGTCGTATCATGAGGTGGGTCACGCTCTTGTTACAGCTGTCGAAAAAGATGCGGAGCCGGTGCAGAAGATAACCATCGTCCCGAGAACAATGGGAGCGCTGGGTTATGTAATGCAGGTGCCTGAGGAAGAAAAATATCTCAACACCAAGGCAGAGCTGCAGACGATGCTTATTACATATCTTGCGGGAAGAGCGGCCGAGGAGATAGTTTTCGGAAACGTGACAACAGGCGCGGCAAACGATATCGAAAAAGCCACAAGCCTTGCAAGAGCCATGATAACGAGATACGGAATGTCGGAGAAGTTCGGCCTTATGGGCCTTGAGGCAAAGGAAAATATGTATCTCGACGGCAAGACGTATCTTACCTGCGGAGACGCAACCGCAACGGAGATAGATCACGAAATAATGGACATACTTGCCAAATCTTATGATAAGGCAAAGCAGATAATTAATGAGAACAGAGAAGCGCTGGATGCCATTGCGGAATATCTTATCGAAAAAGAAACCATAACCGGCAAGGAATTTATGGAAATATTCCGCCGCGTTTCGGGTGAAAGTGAAGAAGAGGATGTCATTTCAGATTGAGGATGAATTAAAAAAGCTTCCGGACAACCCGGGAGTATATATCATGCACGGCGGCTCCGACGAGATAATCTATGTCGGAAAGGCCGTTAATCTGAAAAATCGTGTAAGGCAGTATTTTCAAAGCGACAGGAACAAAAGCCCCAAGATCAGGAAAATGGTGCCTCAGATAACACGCTTCGAGTACGTTATAACTGATTCGGAGCTGGAGGCTCTGATTCTCGAATGCAATCTGATAAAGGAATACAGGCCGAAGTACAACACCCTTCTTAAGGATGATAAATCGTATCCTTATATAAAGGTTACGGTGGATGAAAAATTTCCCCGCATAATCATGGCGCGGCGTGTAAAAAAGGACAAATCAAAGCTTTTCGGACCGTATTCAAATGCGGCGGCCGTAAAGGAAACAATAGAGCTTTTAAGAAAGCTATATAAAATAAGACCCTGCAATTTTAAGCTGACGGACGAAAAATCACTTGAGCGTTCATGCCTTTACTATGATATTCATCGCTGCGGCGCTCCGTGTATCGGGCTTGTAAATGAGGGAGAATACCGCAAGGGCGTAGAAGGCGCCCTCAGCTTTTTAAACGGAAATTACAGGGATATAATGTCGGATATCACCGATAAAATGATGAAAGCATCGGAAGAGATGCGATTCGAAGATGCGCTGGAGTACAGAGAGCTTATAAAGAGTATCAGGCACATCGGCGAGAATCAGAAGGCGTCCATGGGACAGGGCGAGGACAGAGATATAATCGCCGTTGCCGCCGACAGCGGCGAGGCGATAGCCCAGATATTTTTCGTCAGGGACGGAAAGCTTATCGGAAGAGAGCATTATCATCTCCATGGGGATCAACTGGAAACGACGGGCGGGATAATCCTTGATTTTATAAAGCAGTTTTATTCGGGAACGCCATTTATACCGAAAGAGATAATGCTTTCTGATGAGATAGAAGATACCGAGCTTACGCAGGAATGGCTTTCGCAAAAAAGCGGGCGCAAAGTGCACATTTCCGTACCAAAAAAAGGAGAAAAGGAAAAGCTTGTGGCGCTGGCAAAAAAGAATGCTCAGCTTGTCCTGGACCAGGATCTGACAAGGCTCAAAAGAGAAGAAGCCTCCACGGCGGGTGCCATAAGAAGGCTGGGAGAGCTTTTGGAGATAGACGTGCCAAGGAGGATAGAGGCTTACGACATATCGAATATAAGCGGTTTCCAGAATGTGGGCTCCATGATCGTCTACGAAAACGGTTCGCCTAAAAAAGCGGATTACAGGAAATTCAGGATAAGATCCGTAGAGGGACCTGATGATTATTCCAGTATGGAAGAAGTGCTTACGAGGCGATTTGAAAGAGCTGCCAGTGCAAGCGCAGGCTTTGAGGAGCTGCCGAATCTCATCCTTATGGACGGAGGAAAAGGGCAGGTCAATGTTTGCATAAAAGTTCTGGAAAAAATGGGCTTTGATATTCCGGTGGCGGGAATGGTTAAGGATGACAAGCACCGCACCCGCGGACTTTATTACAATAACTGCGAAATTTCGTTGAAAAATGACCGCGACTGTTTTAATCTAATAACAAGGATACAGGATGAGGTTCACCGCTTTGCCATAACGTATCACAGACTGCTTCGGACAAAAGGACAGGTTCATTCGGTGCTGGACGATATACCGCTTATCGGAAAATCGAGAAAAAAAGAGCTTTTGAAGCATTTTGACAGCATTGACAAGCTTAAAGAGGCTTCTGTGGATGAACTTCGGGAAATAGCGGGAATGAACGCAGCATCGGCACAGGCGGTTTACGACTTTTTTAATAGCGGAGGTGAAAATTGAAATACGTATCACTCGATAAAATGATAGATCACATGAAGGTTACGAATATCACTCCGGAGATAGATACTTCGCCCATAAAGATAACTGTACCGGAGATAAACAGACCGGCATTGCAGCTTACGGGCTTTTTCAGCCGTTACACAAATGAGCGTGTGCAGGTAATAGGTATAGTTGAGTTTGAGTATCTTATGAGCATGAGCGAGGATCAGAGACACGATTCCTTTAAACGCCTCGTTTCGACCATCGTTCCGTGCGTTGTATTTACATCGTCCAACAGACCGGATGATGTAATGATAAATATCGCGAAGCAGTATAGTGTTCCGCTTCTTTTAACGAACATTACGACATCGAAATTCACAGCCGAGCTGATAAGATGGCTCAGCGTTCAGCTGGCACCGACCATATCGATACACGGCGTTCTTATAGACGTTTTCGGCGAGGGTGTTCTTATTACCGGCGAGAGCGGAATAGGAAAGAGTGAGGCGGCGCTGGAGCTTATAAAGAGAGGACACCGTCTTGTAAGTGATGATGTGGTGGAGATCCATAAGGTGAGCGATATCACGCTGGTAGGAACATCACCGGGCATAACAAAGCACTTTATCGAGCTTAGAGGTATCGGAATAATCGATGTAAAGACGCTTTACGGTATTGAAAGCGTCGAAGATACGCATTCCATCGACCTTGTTATAAAGCTTGAGGAGTGGGATAAGGATAAAGAGTACGATCGCCTCGGAATAGAGGAGCAGAAGACGCAGTACATGGGAATAGATGTTACAAGCCATTCAATTCCCATAAGACCGGGTCGTAACCTTGCAATCATTGTTGAGACGGCAGCCGTAAACCACAGGCAGAGGCGAATGGGATACAACGCGGCGCAGGAGCTCTACAGGCGTGTGCAGGATAATCTGACGAGACGCCGCGAAGGCAACGAAGATATGCCGGGATTTTAAAAACTGAAAAAATCGTGTTCGAGGACGCTGGCAATTGCCTTGCCGTTTGTGTCTTCGGTGACACGTTTTAAGACGTATTCTTCGATTTCCGACGGAACGATAAGAATAAATGTAACCTTGTCGGAATAATCGGAGGCAAGAACGTTGAGATTTTCGGATGAAAACATATATTGGAGCTTCCCCACATCGGTGTAGGAGGCTTCAATTTTTATTTTGGCACCCTGACAGTATGTTATTATTTTTGCTTCTGACAGGCATTTTTCAAGTGCACCGGAATATGCGCGAACAAGGCCGCCGGTGCCCAGGAGTACTCCGCCGAAATATCGTGTGACAGCTGCAACTACATAACGAAGGCCGGCGCCGTCAAGTATGGAGAGCATCGGCTTTCCTGCCGTACCGGAGGGCTCGCCGTCATCTGAAGAGTGAACGATCCTGCCGTCTGCGCCTATTATATAGGCTGAGCAGGTGTGCTTTGCGTCGTGGTAGAATTTTTTTCTGCTTTTCACAAAGTCCACAGCCTCCTGCTCGGTGAGGGCCGGAGCAAGTTCTGCTATGAAGCGGGATTTCTTTTCTATTATTTCAGCCGAATACATTTCGGCGATGGTTTTGTAGTTTTCGGACATATCTCCTCCGGGTAAAGGTGTACTTTTTAAAAAAAAGATGGTATCATCATCATAGCTTAACCAAGAAATATAATCAAGGAGACGTAAATGAATTTCGGTAGAGACGGTCTCAGAGAAAAGATAAGACAGACATCATCACGTTCAGCCCGCGTTGCAAACAGGACGGGCATGTTCGTGCTTCGAATAGTTTTGGCGGTGGTAATAGCGGCGGCTATTATTTTTACATGTCTTGCTTCGGGAATGTATAACGGAATTATAGATGGTACACCGTCGGTATCGGATGTTAACATCATGCCGTCGGGTCAGGCTACGTTCATATATGATCAGGACGGAAATATGCTCCAGAAGCTTAATTCCGCCGACGGAAACAGAATATCCGTATCAATAGACGAGATTCCGGAAAATATGCAGCACGCCATAGTGGCGATAGAAGATTCGCGTTTCTATGAGCATAACGGCATAGATACGATGGGAATGGTCAGAGCCGTGGCAGTTGCCATAAGCAGCGGTTTTTCGAGAACAGAGGGAGCCAGCACAATAACGCAGCAGCTTCTTAAAAACAATGTGTTCACGGAGTGGACCAGTGAGACAAAACTCGAGCGAATATCCAGAAAAATACAGGAGCAAAAGCTTGCGGTTGAGTTGGAGGAAGCGCTTACAAATCAGGGCGAAGATACAAAATCCGTCATTCTGGAGAACTATCTGAACACTGTCAACTTCGGCGCGGGAACCTATGGTGTCGAGGCGGCATCACAGAAATATTTCGGAAAATCCTGCTCTGAGCTTACGCTTTCTGAGTGCGCCGTGCTTGCGGCAATACCCCAGAATCCGACAAAATTCAATCCCATAAGACATCCCGAGTTCAATCAGGAAAGACAGCAGACTGTTCTTAAATATATGTGCGAGCAGGGATATATAACACAGGAAGAGCGGGATGAGGCTCTCGCCGACGATGTATATTCAAGGATACGTCTGAATAGTGAGGCAACTTCGCAGGAAGAAGAACCGTATTCTTATTTCGTCGATGAGCTTATAACGCAGCTGAAGAATGACCTTGTGGAAAAGGCAGGCTATACCGATACCCAGGCGGAAAAGCTGATCTACAGCGGCGGTTTGAATATTTACACGACGATGGATGCCAACGTACAGGGCATAATGGAAGAGGAGTTCGAAAACGAAGCGAATTACCCCGAGGGTACGAAGTACGCTCTTGACTGGGCTCTGACCGTGGACAAGGCAGATGGAGAACGGGTAAATTACAGCCGTGAGATGCTGCAGAAATATTTCAGACAAACCGATTCGACGTTTGATCTTATATTCGATTCACAGGAAGAGGCGCAGTCTTACGTTGAAATGTATAAGGCAGCCGTAGTCGGAGAAGGGGATGAGATCGTTGCCGAGAGGACATCCTTCACCGAGCAGCCTCAGGCGGCGATGGTCGTACTGGATCAGACGACGGGCGAGGTAAAGGGTATAGTCGGCGGCAGAGGCGAGAAGACGGCGAGCCTTGTGCTCAACAGAGCCACCGATTCGTACAGACAGCCCGGTTCTACGTTTAAGATCCTTTCCACATATGGCCCGGCGCTTGACAATAATGATATAACGCTTTCTACCGTTGTGGCGGATGAAGAGTATTCATATTCGGACGGAACACCGCTCCACAATGCGGACGGTGCGTATCACGGAAATGTTACGATACGCCAGGCGATAACTAATTCGTACAACGTTGTTGCGGTTAAAGTTCTTACGGAAATAACGCCGCAAAAAGGTTTTGATTATCTGCTTAAGCTGGGATTTTCGGAGCTTGTGGATTCAAAGGCGTACGACGTGGCACAACCCCTTGCACTGGGAGGTATAACAAACGGTGTCAGCACCCTTGAGCTTGCGTCTGCGTTCGGAACGATAGCCAACGGCGGTGTAAGAGTTGAGCCGTCATTCTATACAAAAGTAACGGATATGTACGGCAATGTCGTTCTTTCTAATGAGAGCAAATCGGAGAGAGTATTTAAGGACAGCACGGCATATCTTCTTACAAGTGCGATGGAAGACGTAGTCAATTACGGAACCGGTACGGAATTTGCCATAGACGGAATGACGATGGCAGGAAAAACAGGTACAACGACGTTGTACAGAGACCTTGTTTTCGCCGGATATACGCCATATTATACGGCAGCCATCTGGGCGGGATATGATGTCAGTGCAGAGCTGACGGACGATCAGAGAGGCTACTATAAGGTTCTCTGGAAAAACGTAATGACAAGGATACACGAGAATTTAGAGAATAAGGAATTTGAAAAGCCAAACAGTGTTCAGGCTGTAAAGATATGCTCGGATACGGGCCTTTTGGCAGGAGTCGGATGCGATGTAACAACGGAGTATTATTCTCTGGATAATATGCCGGAAACACGATGCACGCAGCATGTACCGACGCCTACACCGACGCCCACACCGACAGAAACACCAACGCCGACGCCGACGGAAGAAGCAGAACCGACACCCACCGAGGAAGCGGAACCAACCGAAGAGCCGACAGAACCCGAAACTGAAGTAAATGAATAATATAAAGTGAATTGTATTAAAAAGCAGTTAGAAGATATGCTGCTGACAGGCATCCGCAGCGTTGGTACTTAATGAACGCAAGCATAGCGCAGTGTGAATTTAGTACCACTACGCGAGGACTAAGTGCGAACGGCCCGAAGCAGCATGTCTTACTAACTGCTGTAGAGGTTAGAACAGAGTTTTAGGGATTCACTCCTTCTCAGGTTCGGGATAATCCACACCCTTCGTGTCGGCAACTATGGATTTGATCTTCTGCTCGGTAAGGGGTCTGTCCTGGAAATTCGTGGGAGTTTCGGCAATCTTGTTTACAACATCCATTCCCTCGATAACCTTTCCGAATGCGGCATATGCGCCGTCGAGGTGAGGAGAAGTCTGATGCATGATAAAGAACTGGCTTCCGGCCGAATCCGGATGCATCGCTCTCGCCATAGAGAGTACGCCCGGTGTGTGCTTAAGCTCATTCTTGAAGCCGTTCTGCAGGAATTCGCCCTTTATCTGATATCCGGGGCCGCCCATTCCCGTTCCGTCGGGACATCCGCCCTGTATCATAAAGCCGTTGATGACCCTGTGAAAGATAAGACCGTCATAGAAGCCCTTGTTTACAAGGCTTAAAAAGTTGTTTACTGTGTTGGGTGCAACGTCGGGATAAAGCTCTGCTTTCATGACGTCGCCGTTTTCCATTGTTATGGTAATTACTGGATTTGCCATTTTGTTTACCGTTTCTTATTGCTAAGACCTTTCTGTTGAATGTTATTACGATTATTTAATCTCAAACATGGGCGTTTCGTCAAGCCTTGCGGTGAAAAATGAAATGTGTTACCATTGAAGCCGATATATGACAGGAGAGAAATTGTGACTACGCTTAAGAGTAAAGATCCGGATGAAACATATGAGCTGGGCAGAAAATACGCGGAGAAAGCATATCCGGGAGAAGTGATCGCGCTTGACGGCGATCTTGGCTGCGGCAAAACGGTATTTGCAAAAGGTTTCGCCGACGGATTGGGCGTAAAAGAGCCTGTTACAAGCCCTACATTTACGATACTCAGACAATACGATGAGGGGCGGCTTCCGTTGTATCATTTTGATGTATACAGGATAGAATCCTCAGATGAAATGTTTGAGACGGGTTTCGACGAATACATAACCGGAGACGGGGTGTGTCTTATCGAATGGGCCGAAAATGTCCGGGATATACTTCCTGATGATACCATTTGGATAAAGATAAAAAAGAACGAGGATGATTCCTTTGAAAGCAGACTTATCGAAATAAGCGGCGGAAAAAAGGATATTTAATAAAGGTTTTCTCTGATGAAGATACTTGCAATAGACAGTTCAGGGCTTGTGGCGTCTGCGACGGTTGTCGAGGACGACAAGGTTCTTGCGGAATTTAATGTAAACAATAAAAAGAATCATTCGACGACATTACTGCCGATGATAGATATGCTTAAAAACACATTGGAGCTGGAGCTTGAAAGCCTCGATGCGGTAGCGGTTTCAAACGGGCCTGGCTCGTTTACCGGACTTCGCATAGGCTCGGCAACGGCAAAGGGAATCGCCCTTGCACTTGATAAGCCGATAGTAGAGATATCTTCCCTTGAGGCAATGGCGTTTCAGCTTTTCGGGACGGAAAAGCTCATATGTCCCATAATGGACGCGCGCAGAAATCAGGTCTATGCCGGTGCTTATAAGTTTGACGGATGTGAGTTGAAAAATATAATTCCGGATTGTGCCGAGGATATCGCGGAGCTGGCGAAGCAGCTTAATGACATTGGCGAAAGCGTTATATTTTTGGGAGACGGCGTTCCTGTATTCGGAGATTATCTTAAAGAAGAGATCAGGAGCGGATGTGAATTTGCCCTCGGATTTCAGAACAGACAAAGAGCGGCGGCACTTGGTATCCTGGCAGTGAAGTATGCAAATGAAGGAAAAGTTGTTTCTTCTAAAATGCACAGACCCAGGTATTTAAGGCTTTCCCAGGCCGAAAGGGAGAGATTGGAGAGAGCCAATGCTTGAGATAAGGGATATGACCTTCGATGATATAGACGAGGTTGTGGCTATAGAAAAAGAAAATTTTTCCACGCCGTGGGATGAAAACGGATTCTTTTCCTTTATGATAAGGCAGGGAACGGCTTTCATCTGTGCGGTAGAAGACGGACACATAGTAGGTTACGGCGGAATGGTCACGGCTGCAGACGAGGGCGATATAACAAACGTTTCTGTTTCACAGCATAAAAGACAGGGCGGAGTAGGAACTGCGCTTGTGAGTCGCCTGCTGGAAAAAGGAACGCAAATGGGTATAAAGAAGCTTTTTTTAGAAGTACGTGTAAGTAATGACGCGGCGATACATCTTTACGAAAAGCTGGGATTTACGGCAATAAGCAAGAGAAAAGATTATTACCGGGCACCTATTGAGGATGCTTCGGTCATGATAAAAGAATTATGATATCAGAGAGGTTAAGACATGTTATCACCTGAGTTTAGTATGGCAGTAGGCTTTATATGTATTGTATTGGCCATAGTATTCTTTCTCGGAAAAGGCGCCGGAGTCATAAGCGCATTCGACGGAAAAAACGCGCCTAAGAGAAAAAAGAAATCGCCGGAGGATGAAAGAAGATACCAGAGAGCATTCGGAATCTTCTGTCTTGTGCTTGCATGCGGAGAATTTCTTAATGTGTTTTTCACCGAGCACAGCAGGATTGTGGGAATAGCATCCATAATCATAGTTATTATCGACCTCGTTTGGGTGATAATATATTTAAAGAAGAACTTCCCGGAAGGCTGATAAATGATTGAGATAGAGAATGAACACTTCAATCTCAGACAGATAGCCTTATCAGGGCAATGTTTTCGTATGGACATGACGGATGACGGAAGCTGTGTGTGCATAGCAGGCGATAAAAGCCTGCGCG
>CAYMAY010000040.1:11476-13917 GCA_964388555.1 uncultured Lachnospiraceae bacterium | reverse complement strand
CACATAATGATCGGAGATAGATATGAAATACGAAAAAGAAGAAATAACAAAATCCTATTACGAAAATCCAAATTTTAATTTTTTAAGTCGCGGTGAGGCGGCGGCCATCGTTATAAGCGGTGAAAACTATAAAAAATTCACACAGAATTTTTGCCATCCCTTCGACGAGATTTTTACGTCAGCAATGCAGAAAACACTGGTAAATTTATGTCAGAGAATTCCGACCTGCATCGTTGGCTACACCAGCGAATTTGATCTCGCCATATTTTTCGACTCACCCGAAAGATACGAGGAAACGTCGTGGTACAACTACGATACGGCAAAGATAGCAACTCTTGCCTCCAGCATAGCCACATTCGAATTTAACAGATTTTTCGAGAAGCTGGCAAAATCCTATGTTATGTCGGGTAATAATTTTGACGAAACAAGAAAGCTCACGGCAATGCAGGGATATGTTTCGGCAATAGATAACGGCGCGTTTTTTACAGCCAAATGTTTTAACATAAAAAGAGTAAAGATCTCTGAGTATCTTAAGCTTTTCCAGAGGCAGACTACCGATGATTCCGTGCATGAGATAGGTCTTTCATACTTCGATGAGGCCGAACTGACCGGAAAAACAACAGCCGAAATTCAGCTTATGATATATGACAAGGCAAAGGTTCAGTTAGACGATTTTGCCACATGCTTCACGAGAGGATCGTTCTGCGTGAAAACCGATCCAAACGACGCGGACGAAACCGCTGTCCTCGAACCATGGATAATAAAAGACGACTTCCCGTATGAAATATCGGAAAATCGTCCTGAAATTTAATCCATATCTATTTTTGTAAAAAAACAGCTTCTGTTTCCTGTATGGCACGCAGCTCCCACCTGTTCTACCTTGGCGAGCAGCGTGTCATTGTCGCAATCGATATCGATTTCTTTGACATACTGAAAATGGCCCGATGTCAATCCCTTAACCCACAGCTCTTTTCTGCTTCTGCTGTAATACGTCATGCGCTTCGTCTTCAGCGTTGTCTCGTATGCCTCTTTGTCCATATACGCCAGCATCAGCACATCGCCGTTATTTACATCTGTAACAATGCAGGGTACAAGGCCATCGGATAGTTTTTTTAATTCTTCCCAGCTTATTTTTTTTGTTGAAATAATATTATTCATATATTTAAAGTGCACCCTTCGTAGAAAGCACTCCCTTTATCCTTTCGTCGTAAGATGTGGCCTCATCCAGCGCTCTGCCGAATGCCTTAAAAATGGCCTCTGCAATGTGATGACTGTTATTTCCGCGAAGAACCTTTATATGCAGGTTCATCATTGCCGAATAAGAAATGGCATAGAAGAACTCATTTATCATCTCCGTTTTCATCTCACCTACTGATTCGGTAGGGAACTCTGCATCCGAGACAAAATACGGTCTGCCGGATAGATCCACGGCAACGAGTACAAGGGCATCATCCATTGGCAAAATGCAGCTTCCGAAACGTTTGATCCCCGCCTTATCACCAACAGCCTCGGCAATCGCCTTTCCTATAACGATTCCTGTATCTTCAATAGTATGATGATCGTCTACCTCCAGATCACCCACGGCCTGAACACTCATATCAAAAAAACCGTGACGCGTCATTCCGTTTAGCATATGATCAAAAAAGCCTATGCAGGTTTTTATATCGGCGTTTCCGCTGCCATCTATGTTCAGCGAAACGTTTATATCGGTTTCCTTCGTTTTTCTCGAAATCTCAGCCTTTCTCATAAGATACCTCCTATTCAAATCGTGTTTTTATGGAGTTCTCGTGGGCATACAATCCTTCAGCGCGGGCAAATTTTTCTATATCCTGATGAACCTCTTTAAGCGCATCCTTCGAATAATAGATCACACTGGACTTCTTGACAAAATCATCTACCGAAAGAGGCGAGAAGAATTTTGCCGTTCCGTTTGTGGGAAGAATGTGATTCGGTCCCGCAAAGTAATCGCCAAGCGGCTCGCTGGAATATTCTCCCAGGAAAATCGCACCGGCATTCTTTATTTTTGTCATTGTCTCGAGAGGATTCTTCGTGAGTACCTCAAGATGCTCGGAAGCCACGCTGTTTGCGGCGTCTATTGCATCTTCCATTGTCTCGGCTATCATGATATATCCGCAATTTTCAAGGGAAGCGCGGATTATCTCTGTTCTCGGCAATCTTTCCAAAAGAAGCTTTATTTCATCCTGAACCTTATCTGCCAGGGATTCACTTGTCGTTATGAGGATCGCTGACGCCATTTCGTCATGCTCCGCCTGCGAAAGCATATCAGCCGCAACATATTTCGGATTGGCGCTTTCATCCGCAAGTACAAGGATCTCACTGGGGCCGGCAACGGAATCTATGCTGACATTTCCGAATACGGCTTTTTTCGCCAGCGCAACGTATATATTTCCCGGGCCCACGATCTTATCAGCTTTAGGGAT
>CAYMAY010000040.1:0-11376 GCA_964388555.1 uncultured Lachnospiraceae bacterium | reverse complement strand
CCCAGGAAAATACCGTCTTCGCTTGTAAACCAGCTGTTCTGTTTCTGCTTTTCGTGAAAACTTCTTATGTTTTCAAGAGACTTTCTTATAACACTAAGAAGCTCTTCGCCGATTTCGTTATACGCTTTTTCTATCTCATCATCGCGAACAACAACGTTTTCGGCGTTCATATCAATGCCATCGAATTTCTTTGTATATTCAAAGATGGCTTTGTCACCGTTTTCCCTGACATTATTTATTATCTCGTCAACGGCGTCCTCGTATTTTCTCATACGACCTGTGCTTCTCTTTTTAAGCTCATCCGCCAGGAGCTTTTGTGTATCCTTGTTGAGTTTTAATATCTTCACTTTTTTTTACCTCAAAACTGCTTTTATATCGTTGATCATTTTGCTGATGCGTTCGTATTCCATCTTCATGCTGACAGGATTTACGATCATTCTGGCCGAAAGCGGAAGTATCTCTTCTAAGACGCTCAATCCGTTCTCACGCAGTGTACTGCCGGTTTCAACAATATCCACGATAACCTCGCCCAGACCTACAAGAGGCGCAAGCTCGATAGAACCGTTCATCTTTATTATTTCTACGGTCTGATTCTTTTTGTTGTAAAAATAATCCTTCGCAATGCGCGGATATTTCGTTGCAACACGTATGAGCTGATTGTGACCGAGATATTTTCTAGCGTCTTCGGTACCGCAAACACACATTTTGCATTTGCCGAATCCCAGATCCAGTACCTCGTAAACGTTTCGCTCTTCCTCTATTATAGTATCTTTTCCCACGACACCGATATCAGCCGCGCCATATTCAACGAACGTGGGAACATCCGGTCCTTTCGCCATAAATACCCTGATCTTATTTTTTTCATCTGTAAAAATAAGCTTTCTGCTGTCTTTATCATCGATATCTTCGCAGCGTATATCCAGCTTATCAAGAAGCTCCATTGTCTTTTTCGCAAGGCGCCCCTTTGTAAGCGCAATCGTTAAATATCTCATTTTGCCGCCTCCGATATCTCAAAATTTTCCTGCTGACCGTTGCTCTTTATATAGATTATCGTACTGCAATTATTTCGTTTCGCAAAGTCGATATATTCATCATTTGAAACACCGTCGCCATATGGCATACACGTTACATTATTTCCGTTTTTCCTGCGATCCACTGAAATCTTTATAGCCTCGTTCACGTAAGCCGGATCATATACCAGCAAAGTTCCGTCGCAGGGAACATCCGGCAGAAGCTCCTGCCTTTGAAGGGCGGAAAGGAGTGAATCAACCAACGTTGTAAATCCTATAGCCGCAGCTTTTTTACCGAATTTTTCTATGAAACGGTTGTATCTTCCGCCTTTGATCACGGCATCACCGGAACCGTACGCCACTGCCTGGAATATTATGCCGGTGTAATACGTAAATCCGCTGAGCATTCCGAGATCGAAGCTTATATAACGGCTGCATCCGTATTCTTCCAGAAGCTTATATACATTCTTAAGTCTCTCTATTGCCTTAAGCGCCTCTTCGTTATCGGTAAGCTTTTCTGCCTCATCCAGAACAGAAACATCCCCAAACAGCCCCGTAAGCTTTCCTAATGCTTTTTTGAAACGATCATCAATGTCCAGCGTATCGGTAAGCTCTGCCGCACCGAACTGGTTTCTTATGCTTAAGAGATGTCTTAACTCTTCCGTGTTTTCATCGTCAATGCCTGCCTCGGCAGCTATCGCGTTAAAGATTCCCACGTTTCCTATACTTATCTGGAAATCCCTAAGACCTGATGCCTTCATTATCTCAACAGAAAGGGCGATAAGCTCCGCATCCGCCTCAACAGCATCGTGATTGATAAGCTCCACACCCATTTCAGTGCTCTCATTTAATCTTCCGCGATAATTGGTGTTGTTAAGGAAGACATTTCCTCTGTAGCAAAGTCTCAACGGCAATGCTTCCTCTGCGAAATACATGGACACGGCTCTTGCTATGGACGGCGTAAAATCCGGACGAAGCACAAGGGTGTGACCTTCCCTATCTATCATCTTGTAAAGCTGTGACGAATGGATCGTGCCCTTATCTTTATCAAAAACGGGATAAAACTCTATGGACGGCGTCTGTATATTATGATAACCGTACTCTCCGAAAAGGCAGCTTATCCTGTCTATAAGTATCTTTTTTCTTTCGTATTCGTCGCCGAAAACATCTCGAACTCCGGCTGTCGTATGTATAAAACGATTCATGATTATTCTCCGATATAGTGTTGCTGTTCAATACTTTGTTTCAGTACTGCTTAACATCTTTAGCAAAATTCGCTTTTTCGATTTACCATATTAGCATACTAAAGTGCGGTTTTCAATATCTTTTTAGAATCAGTTATTTTTGTGAACGTTGCTCCAAATCCTTCGCTATCATATCAAGATACGGTACAAGCACGTCGCGACCTCTCTTTAAAAAGAAGTCAGCATTGAGTTCACCTGTCTTGAAATGCTTAAGTCCGCCGTTATCGGCGCGCTCCTTAAATTTAAGAGCCTCCTCAAGGGTCAGATAATAAAACAGATCTTCCTGAATAAAATAGAGCAAGAAGAATGCTATCCCACGCTGTTTTTCGAAATCCTTCATGAATTCTATCTGATGCTCGTGAATGTTCGCCATCGGAAAAGAATTTGTACTGCACTCCTTCGCGTCGAAGCAGACAGGAATACCCTGCACTGCTCCGATGTAATCGACAGTACTCTTCTTCTCGAAATACGCAAGGGTGATATGACGATTCGTCTTGTCAAATTCGATAGGCGTGATAGGTGTCGGCACCTTTTGGATAAGCGCAAGTCCCATTTCCCTGTATTGCTCATTTGATTTATTTACAAAATCCTCAAGTACGGAGCCTCGCAGGCCCCTGGAACTCCACGTACTCATTCGCCGTCTCCGTTATATCCCAACACGGATATCTTATTAAGCGGCCAGTATCTCAGCATGGCTTTTCCCAGTATTTTGTCCTTTGTGACGTATTTATTAGTCCAGTATCTGGAATCCTTCGAGTTGTTTCTGTTGTCTCCCATCATAAAATAGCCGTCATCCGGCACTCTGTATACCGCACTTTCGCTTGTATTCATCGGCTCCTTTATGAAACTATCGTCAACCTCGATCGTTTTTTCAAAATACATCGGATTGTTGATGAGCTCTTCATCCGAAACACCTGTCGTGTCCGTATAGCAATCGACGGCATAAACCTTTCCGCCGGTGATTATTATGGTCTCCCCCGGGAGACCGATGATTCGCTTTATAAAAAGCTGACTTTCGTCATCGGGATATTTGAAAATAACTATATCGTATCTCTCCGGTTCCCCAAACGTATACGCAAGCCTGCTTCCGAAAAGCCTCTCACCCGTCATTATCGTATTTTCCATTGATGCAGACGGTATTCTCGCATTTATAATAACAAAGGACTGAAGTGCAAATATAATGGCTGCTATGACCGCAAACGTGATCACATAGTCCAAAACAACCTTTCCTACGCTCCTGCGCTCGACTTTATCTTTATTTTCCAAATTTTTTCCTCAATAAATCTAATATGAAATAATGTTGAGGTCATAAAATATTTTGACCTTTCTGATACAGCATCGGTACTTCGACTGCAGACTTTAGCCCTGCATGAGATTTAGTACCTTATTCAAATCGTCCGGCAGATCAGCAGTAAAAGTTTTGCCCGACACGCCCAAAAGACATCCCTCGCATTTTGGAAACTCCAACTTGTATGCATGAAGAAACTGTCTTTTAAGCCCTTCTCCGATGCCGCTGAAATTTTTAGGCGCATACTTTCTGTCACCGACTATGGCATGACCTTCGGCAAAAAGCTGTGCCCTTATCTGATGTGTTTTTCCTGTAATAAGTTCCACATCAAGAAGCGTAGCACCATCCGAATGCTGTACCGGCTCGTAGCGGGTTTCTATCTTTACATAACCCTCTTTTGGAGCAGGGCTGATGTCGACTTTGTTCGATTTCTCATCTTTTTTCAGATACGCTTTTACGCTTCTGCTACTTAAAACATCGCCGTATACAAGGGCAAGATAATGCTTCTTTATGCTTCGGTCCTTAAACATTTCCGAAAGCTTCTGAGCGGCTGAAAGGGTTTTTGCACACACAAGAAGACCGCTTGTATTCCTGTCCAGACGGTTTACAGCCGTGGGCTTAAACAAGCGAAGCGAATCCTCATCCAGCTTACCCTCAGAAAAAAGGTATTCCGTAAGACGTTCGCACGCGGAAACATCCCCCTTGTCTGCCTTTTGTGAAAGCATTCCCGCCGGCTTGTTAAGCAAAAGAACCTCATCATCTTCGTATATAATACGCTTCCTGAAGCTATCCACAGCCGCGGGGTTTATATTATGACCTTCGCCGGAATTATCGTTTTTTGAACCTGCTTTAAATTTCTTCAGCGTCTCTTCGGCAAAATAAATGTCGATGACATCGCCGGACTTTAGAATAGCGCTTCCCTCGGCTTTTTTGCCGTTCAACTTTATCTTCTTCTGACGAAGCATCTTGTAAAGAAAACCGCCTGTGGCATTCGGCAGATATCGTTTCAGATATTTATCAAAGCGCTGATTTTCTGTTTTATTATCTATCGTAATTTTTTCCATAAACCAATACAGCGCCCGCAAGGGGCGCTGCCATAATAAGTAACATCAGTCGTTACTGCAACATACATGGTATGAACAGCAATGATCACATTACTCTTCTTCGTCGTCTAAATCGATGTCGGGATCAATGTTGATGTTGAAATCATCATCGTCATCATCAGCTTCACTCTCTTCTTCAGAAGAATCCACAGTCGGAGAAAGCTCATTTATATTCTGGTTAACAACATCATAGCAACTCTGCATCGTCTGGATAAGAGCATTGTTCTTTTCGGTTATCTCACCTATTGAATTTCCGATCGTAGCCGAAAGATTTGAAAGCAGATCGTTTGTATATGAAATAGCGCTCATACGGATATTATTTGCATCCTGCTGTGCGGAATCCAAAATGCCCTGAGCTTCCTGATTTGCGTTGTTTACGGTGTCACTGGCCTGAATGTAAGCCTGCTTCATTATCTCGGTCTGGGTAACCATCTCGTCGGCCTTTGCTTTAGCCTCGGCGATTATGGCGTCTCTCTTTTCCTGAGCATCGGCAAGTATTGCATCTTTGTTGCTTATTATCTTCTGATATCTCTTTATCTCATCGGGAGTCTTAAGACGAAGCTCTCTTAAAAGCTCCTCAAGTTCCTCTTTATTTACGACAATTTTTGTGCTCGAAAGCGGCTGATACCTACAGCCTTCTATAAATTCTTCGATTTCTTCAATGATTTGTTCTATTCTGCTACTACTCATTTAACAGCCCGGCCTTTCCCCTTATTTTTTATACTTTGCAATTACTTTCTCGGCAACCGACTCGGGTACGAATTTGCTTATGTCTCCCCCGTATGACGCAACTTCTTTGACGATAGTCGAACTAAGATATGCATACTCAAGAGATGTAGTCAAAAAAAGAGTATCTATCTTTGGCTGAATCACCCTGTTTGTCTGCGCCATCTGAAGCTCGTATTCGAAATCAGTTATAGCCCTTAAACCCCTCAAAAATATCTTCGCGTCGTGCTCTATGGCAAAATCGACTGCAAGCCCGTTAAAAGCATATATCTCGATATTGTCCAGTTCCGACGTCGTTTCACGGATTATATTAACACGCTCCTCAACAGAAAACAATGGTGTTTTTTCTGAATTGTTGAGCACTCCTATAACAAGTTTATCGAATAATTTTGCGCCTCGTTTTATAACATCAAGATGACCGTTCGTTACGGGGTCGAAGCTGCCCGTATACACTGCTGTAACCATTATTCTCCTCACATCCGCATGTCTTTTGCCGCTGTAATGATTCCGATTGTCAAAGCATCCGAAACATCAATCCCCCGGCTTAAGAAATACGTGCTTATTAGTCTTATAATTTTTTTCCTTTACGAATAAAAGCCCCGCCTCACTCGTCCACGAAAAATCCGTCTCGGCTGAGGCCTCAATGATGAACATTGTATCAGCTTTCACTGCATTTGTCTTTAAAATTTTTTTAACCGCCTGCTCTTCGAAGCCGTTGTCGTACGGCGGATCCATAAATATGATATCGAAGGGCTCTGTGTCACTCAGAAATTCATCGCAGCGCAATGCATTTTTTATTTTTACATCAGAGCAGTCATTAAACTCTGCTCTTTTTATGTTCTCTTTCAAAATAGAAGCTGCTCTTGGATTTTGCTCCACAAAGCAGCAATAACTGGCGCCGCGGCTTAAAGCCTCTATCCCTATGCCTCCGCTTCCCGCAAACATATCCAGAAAGCGGCAGCCGTAAAGATCGGGCGCGATAATATTAAAAAGAGTCTCCTTAATACGATCGGTGGTAGGTCTTGTACCCATACCCGGAATCGATTTCAAAGTAAGACTCTTTCTTGTTCCAGCAATAACTCTCATATAGTTCTCCGAATGCGGTATGATTATTCGCTGCTGCACAAACAGCAGCCCTTATTCATCGTCCTTACGGAATTGCTCTCTCCAGTCAAGATCGCCTCTCGCCAGACTCAATATAAGAGCTTCAGCCGTTGCAATATTTGTAGCAAGCGGTATGTTGAACTGATCGCAGCTCCTTATTATCTGATATACATTCGGCTCCCTGACGCTTATCATGGAAGGATTGTAGAAGAAGATAACAAGGTCAAGGCCCTCGCGCTCTATCATTTCTATAAACTGTTTGTCGCCTCCGACACTGCCTGCGAGGAATTTATGAACTCTCAAAAAAGTAACCTCTTCGATTCTTCTTCCCGTGGTTCCTGTCGCATAAATCTCGTGTTTGCTTATTATTCCTTTATATGCAATGCAAAAATCTTCCATAAGGCTTTTTTTACTGTTGTGAGCAATAAAACCTATATTCATGATTACCTCCGCAATTATTTATACTTTCTCTCGGGTTTTTATCAGCATAGCACATTCAACAACTGTGTGCAACTCAATTTTAATTTTTTATATATTTTGCCAATAGACTATTTCACCAATTTTAAAAAAGCCAATAAATGACTTGTTTTTTTGGTACTTTTGTTAATCAAGCGACAACTAATTTTTTATATTTCGCATATACGCATTTTGCAGTCGAGTCAAGGCATTTTCTTCAGATAAATTGTCCTATTTTTAATCACAGCACCCCATCCGTCTCGGATTCCGCCTGCATTAAGGCTTTCGAAAGACGCGAATATTTTTCCGATTCATGAAGCCCGTCATCCTTAAGAATTTCTTTTGCAGCCTCGGATGCCTTTTTCAGGATATCTGCATCAGAAAGCGGATCTGCAAGTGTAAATCCGGCTTCTCCGCTCTGGCGAAGCCCGAAAAGATCGCCCTGACCTCTTAATTTCAAATCTTCTCTCGCGATGTAAAATCCATCGTTTGACGAATTCAGTATCTCCAGCCTGTCGTTCTTCTCATTTCCGGACTGCATAAATATGCAGTAAGACTGCTCTACTCCTCTGCCTATTCTGCCTCGAAGCTGATGAAGCTGCGCCAGACCGAATCTTTCGGCGTTTTCTATGAGCATAACAGTCGCATTCGGGATATCTATTCCCACCTCCACGACAGTAGTTGATACGAGAATCCGTGTTTCATTCTTTGCAAATGACTCCATGACTGCCGTTTTTTCATCGGATTTCATACGCCCGTGGAGTGTTCCTATCTTTATATCACTCCCGAATATCTTCCTGAGTTTATTTGTATAATCCACGACGTTCTCGCATCCGAGATCCTCATTTGGCTCTATCATGGGACAGATAACGTACGCCTGTCTGCCCTTATCAATTTCCCTTTTGATAAAAGAATACGCCGTTTTTCTGTATGACGTGTCGACGACACAGTTCTTTATCTTAAGCCTTTTTGCAGGAAGTTCATCCAGAACAGATATTTTTAAATCTCCGTACAAAATGATCGCAAGGGTTCTTGGTATCGGCGTTGCACTCATGACGATAACATGAGGATCATCACCCTTTTCGGAAATGCTTTTTCGCTGCATTACGCCGAAACGATGTTGTTCATCTGTTATAACAAGACCGAGATTAGCGAAGTCCACGCTTTTTTGTATGACTGCATGTGTACCGATAATGATCTTTGCACTGCCGTCAGATATCTTCTTATGGATATTTTTCTTCTGGCTTGCAGGTAGTGAGCCTGTGAGCAGAACTATATCTTCGGTATCCAAAGAATTATCCTCAAACAGCCTTTTAAGCGACTCGTAATGCTGTTCCGCCAGTATCTCAGTGGGAGCCATTATCCCGCACTGAAATCCCGCATTCATGACGGAAACAGCCGCTAAAAAAGCTACAATAGTCTTTCCGCTTCCCACGTCGCCCTGAAGAAGACGGTTCATGGCACCATCCGAAGAAAGATCTTCTTCTATCTCATTCCAGGCTCTTTTTTGGGCATTCGTCAGGGCAAATTTAAGATTGGACTCAACTTTTTCCGCAAGAGTAAAATCATTTACCCTGTGAGTGTTTTCCATTGCTTCCGCATCTTTACCCATCTCCGCAAGCTTTAATAAAAAGAAAAGGAATTCGTCAAATACTATCCTTTCCCGGCTCATGCGAAGCGCCTCTCCGCTTTTCGGAAAATGTATGCCCGTCAGCGCATCCTGTCTTGATATTAAAGAATACTTCGACAAAACATCATCCGGCATATATTCGCCAAACTTATATTTGTCAAAAACCTGATGAACGGCCTTTGCCACAGTTTTATTCTTAAGTCCCGCCGTCAGCGAATATATGGGCTGAATGCTGCCCTGAATATCGGAATAAGCCTTCAACGTATATATTTCCGGATGCTCCATGCACTTGCGTCCGCTTTTTTCGGTAACTATTCCCCGCAGCACCACTTCCGTTCCGATCTTTAACACAGAACGCAGATAGGGCATGTTGAACCAGATTGCCTCCAGCCTTCCCGTATCATCCTCGGCGTTAAGAATCGTTACATCTACCCGTCCGCCGCGCCTTACGATGGGTGGTTTGCGCACAAATACACTGACCGCCTGTTTTTCAGATACAGCCAGTTTCCCTATTTTTACGCAGGACGCGTGATAATCGTATGCTCTCGGATAATAATGAATAAGCTGTCCGAGATCGTTTATCCCCACTTTCCCGAACAGCTTTTCCGTCTTTTCGCCTATACCCTTGAGGCTGCTTAAACGCGCGCCTTCAAGGATATTAGAATTTTTTGTATTCATGATAATTTGTTACTCTGCTGATATGATACAGTAGTATACCGGCTGGCCGCCCTCGATAACCTCTACCGAACAATCCGGATACATTTCCTCCAAAGCCTGTGCAAGCTCGGAAGCCTTGTCCTCACCGTACTCCTCGCCGAAATATATGCTTATAAGCTCTGTATCTTCATCTGCTATTTTTTCTACACTCTGCTTCGCAACATCATTGATATCGGTGCCTACCGCCAGCAGACCGCTGTCGCCTACTGCCATGATATCTCCGGATTTAATATCGAAGCCGTCAACATGAGCATCCCTTATAGAATACGTGATCTGCGAAGTTCTGACATTAGAAATACATTCCGTCATCGCTTCAGCATTGTCCTCGGGAGCGCAATCGGCATCAAAATTGATCATGGCGGTTATACCCTGGGTAACAGTCTTCGTAGGTATTACGATGATATTTTTATCCTCTGTAAGATCACGCGCCTGATTTGCAGCCATTATGATATTTTTATTGTTCGGATAGATAAATATGTTGTCGGCATTTACTTCGCCGATAGCTTTTATAAAGTCGTCCGTAGACGGGTTCATGGTCTGACCGCCGCTTATTATCTCGTCCGCACCCATATCTTTATAAATGGATGCAAAGCCTTCGCCGGCGCAAACCGCAATAAATCCGAACTGCTTTCTCTCAACTTTCTCCTCTGACTTCTCTTTTTCAAGACCGAGAACCTCACGATGTTCCTCGCGCATGTTATCTATTTTGATGCGTGAAAGCTCACCGTAGGTGAGTGCCTTCTGCAGGACAGTACCGGGCTCATTCGTGTGAACATGGATCTTTATAAGATCATCGTCCGGAACCATTACTATGGAATCTCCCATGGAATCAAGGAATCCCTTAAGAGATGATATCTCGCTGTCCGGCAGCGCATTATCTATCATTATGATAAACTCGGTGCAATAGCCGAATTTAATATCTTCCTCGGAGATATTCTTCTCCGCCTTTGGTGCTGTCTTTACAACATTTACTTCGCGCACCGGAGCTTCGGGAGCCTTGCCGATAAATGCGTTATAAGCGCCCTCAAGCACGAGTACAAGACCCTGTCCGCCGGAATCAACCACTCCCGCTTCTTTAAGCACCGGAAGAAGATCCGGTGTAGTCTTAAGAACTCTCTTGCCCTCTTCTATAACTCCGAAGAGGAATTTCTCTGTATCAAGCTCCTCTTTTGCAAGGCGGATCGCTTTTTTGGCGATACCCTTCGCAACAGTAAGAATCGTACCCTCTTTCGGCTTCATAACGGCCTTGTATGCCGTCTCAACGGCTCTTTCACACGCCAGAGCCATGAGTTTATTATCAATAACACTATGCTCGGCTATTTCTTTTGTGAAACCGCGAAGGAGCTGTGAAAGTATAACTCCGGAGTTTCCGCGCGCACCGCGCAATGAGCCGTGGGAGATTGCCTTGGCTATTTTCGCCATGTCATCATCCCCAGCCGCATTTAATTCATCTACAGCCGAAAAAATCGTGAGTGTCATGTTTGTGCCGGTATCTCCATCGGGAACCGGGAAAACATTAAGCTCGTTTATCCATTCTTTGTTAGCCTCAAGATTATAAGCTCCCGAAACGAACATTTTTTTAAGCATGCCGGCGTCAATACAACTTGCAGACATTATTTCATTCCTCCTATAACCTCAGACTTAATCAATTACGCGGACGCCCTCGACTATAACCCGCACGTCCTTAAGCTTCATACCCGTAAATTCCTCTACTCTGTATTTAACTGTTTCGATAAGATTAGAGGCTATCGTCCGAATGCTTATTCCGTAAACTATAATTACATGGAACTCCAGCGATATCATGTTGTCTTCTATCTTAACATTTATTCCATGCTTGAGATAATCGTTCCTAAGCAGCTTTACGAGACCGTCTCTCATATTTACCGCAGCCATTCCGACTATTCCGAAGCACTCTACCGCAACGCTTCCTGCGTATGTTGCTATAACATCGGGATCAACAATAACTTCACCCAATTCTGTATCCATTCTGCCCTTCATATGATTGCTCCTTTCTTAATCGCAAAGATATTAAAAGCTTTTTGAGCACCAACAGTATAACGCATACTTTTCATAAAATCAAACCCATGCTCTACCGTGC
>CAYMAY010000039.1:0-14045 GCA_964388555.1 uncultured Lachnospiraceae bacterium | reverse complement strand
AAGAGAAAACCGCGCCCCATAAGAGCTTAATGATTCTCAAAAAGAGGTGGCAGTGATGATCAGGATATGCGAGGAAGCTTCAAGATGTCTGCTTTGTGTAGATGCTAGGTGTACGAAGGCTTGTAAGAACGGTTGTGATCCGGCGGCGGCAGTGCGGTCGGTCTGGTTCAAAAATGAGAGAAACGCAGCCGCTCATATAGATAAAGAAAGATGCGCCGTATGCGATGGTGAATGTGAGAAGGCCTGCATCCACTATGACAGGAAGATAAGGATAAAAGAGATCATAAAAAATCTCCCGCCGGAGCAAAAAGAACATGCGGATCTTAGCATAGAGTTTTGCGGCGTGAAGTGCGAAAATCCGTTTTTCCTTTCATCGTCTGTTGTGGCATCAGGTTATGACATGTGTGCGAAGGCATTCGAAATGGGCTGGGCAGGCATCGTTTATAAGACGATAGGACGTTTCATGCCGAAGGAAGCATCGCCCAGATTCGCATCCATCGCCGAAAGCTCGGGATCCCACTTCGAGGGCTTCAGAAATATAGAACAGATATCGGAGCACACCCTGGGATACGATCTTGATGTACTGAAAAGACTTAAAGAGGATTATCCGTCAAAGGTCATCGTGGCTTCCATAATGGGAAGCACTGATGAGGAATGGGCCGAGCTGGCAAGGCTTTGTACCGAAATAGGATGCGACATCATAGAGTGCAATTTCTCCTGCCCTCATATGACGGCAAAAGGCCTCGGGGCAGATGTGGGGACAAATCCGGATCTCGTAAAGAAGTACACGAAGATCGTAAAGGAAGCTTCCGGAGTTCCTGTTCTGGCGAAGATGACGCCGAACATCACAAATATGGAGATACCGGCCATTGCCGCAGTAGAGGCAGGAGCCGATGGCATAGCGGCGATAAACACCATAAAATCCATTACCGGAATATCGCTCCCCACTATGTCATCCGAGCCGTCGGTAGCCGGAAAATCCTGTGTTTCGGGATATTCGGGAGATGCCGTAAGGCCCATCGCATTAAGATTTATATACGATATGAAAAACTGCTGCGAGCTGAAGGAGGTGCCGATCTCAGGCATGGGAGGCATCGAAACATGGCATGATGCAGCGGAATTTATCACACTTGGCTGCGCAAACGTGCAGGTTACAACTTCGGTAATGCAATACGGCTATAGGATCGTAAAAGACTTCATAAGCGGTCTTTCGGGATTTATGGCCGAGGCGGGGTACAAGAGCGTTGACGAAATGGTAGGAAAGGCATTGCCCCATTTCGTAGATGCCGACGACCTCGACAGAAATACAATAATATATCCGGCGTTCAACAGAAAAAATTGTGTTGGCTGCGGACGCTGTTATATAAGCTGCTTCGATGGAGGACATCAGGCAATCTGGATGGACGATTTGAAGCCGCGCCTTAAGGCGGACAGATGTGTAGGCTGTCATTTGTGCAGACTTGTTTGTCCGGCGGGGGCAATAGAAAAAGGCAAGCGCATAAGGAGGAAAAAAGCATGAAGGGACAAGAAATAAGAGATAAGCAGAAGGAATACGTACTCCAGTCGTGGAATAAGCAAAAGGGTCTGGAGCCTATTCCCATAGAAAGAGCGGAGAATATTTATCTTTATGATTACGACGGAAACAGATATGCGGATATGTCATCACTCCACGTAAACATGAACTTGGGTTACGCCAACAAAGAGATAAACGATGCCATCCGCAATAAAATCGATCAGTACGCATTTATCAGCGAGGCATATGCCGATAAGGACAGAGCTGAGCTGGCGAAGATGATAGTAGGTCTTATGCCTGATAACATGGCAAAGGTGTTCTTCACAAATGCCGGTGCGGACGCAAACGAGAATGCCATAAAGATCGCGAGAATGTATACGGGCAGACAGAAGATATTCTCACGTTACCGTTCATATCACGGTTCAACATTCGGAGCAGGAAACCTTACAGGTGAGCCGAGAAGATATGCCCTTGAGCCCGGAATCGCAGGATTCGTAAAATTCAGGGATCCCTATATGTACAGAGACAATCTTCCCTTTGAAACAGAAGAGGAGTGCACCGAATTTTATTTGAAACAGCTTGAGGAGCAGATAAATTACGAGAATCCGGACAACATCGCGGCCATCGTTATGGAGACTGTAACAGGTACCAACGGAATAATCATCCCGCCCAAGGGCTATCTGCCGGGAGTACGCAAATTGTGTGATAAATACGGAATCATGATGATCTGTGATGAGGTCATGGCAGGCTGGTGCAGAACAGGAAGTATGTTTGCATTCCAGCAGTTCGGAGTAAAGCCGGATATCGTATCATTCGCAAAAGGCGTAACATGCGGATATGTACAGCTGGGAGGCGTTTGCGTATCAAAGAAGATCGCTGAGTATTTTGATGATCACGTTCTTTCCTGCGGACTTACATACAACGGACATCCTCTTGCGTGTGCAGCCGGAGTGGCATGTGTGAAATATTATATCGATCACGATATAGCAGGACACGTTCAGAAGGTGGGAGCAACATTGGCAAAGCTTCTTGACGCCATGAAAGAAAAACATCCCTGCGTGGGAGATACAAGACACATCGGACTGTTTTCATGTGTTGAGCTTGTTAAGGATAAAAAGACCCGTGAGGCTCTCGTACCATACGGCAGAGATCCGAAGGGTGTTATGCCGAAGATAATGAAGATGCTCAAGGAAAAACGTTTCATGACATTCGGTCACGAAAATATAATCCTTATCGCACCGCCACTTATCATTACAGATGAGCAGCTTAAGGAAGAGCTTGCGAAGCTTGACGAGGTTCTTTATACTGTGGACAAAATGATAAAGGAAGGTCAAGTATGAGCAGAGTATTTTATTCAGTACCGGTTGTAATAAATGGCGAGGGTTCACTTTCCGAAGAGGGCGAGAGGATCGCCCTCGGAAAGAAGGCGTTGATCGTTACCGGAAAGACGGTTGTAAAACAGGAGTGTGCGAAGCTGTTATGCGATACACTTTCAAAATTATCGGTTGAGTACGTTATCTTTTCCGATATAACCGGCGAGCCGGACGATCAGATGATAGATGCGGGTGCGAAAGCTTACAGGCAGAATGGTTGTGATTTTCTTATCGCCATAGGCGGCGGAAGTCCAATGGATTCAATGAAGGCCATAGCCGTGGCGCTGAAATATCCCGATAAAAAGCTCAGGGATTTCATGGGCAAGGAAATAGCAGGACCCCTTGCACCGATGGTAGCCATACCGACGACAGCCGGAACGGGTTCGGAGGTTACCATGTTTACCGTAATCACTGACAAAGAGACTCAGGTCAAGATGCTTCTTAAGGGGAGCACCCTTATACCTGATGTGGCTGTTATCGATCCTCTTTTCAGCGCATCCGCACCAAAGGGCGTTACGGCAAACACAGGCCTTGATGCATTGACACATGCCGTAGAAGCGTATGCATCTAAAAAGGCACAACCCTTTACCGATGTGCTGGCGGTGTCGGCGGTAAAGAGGATAATGAAATATCTTCCCAAGGCATTTGACGACGGAAGAGATATGAAGGCACGCTCGGAAATGTCATTGGCGGCATACGAGGCAGGTGTCTGCATAACAAACTCCTCCGTATCCATAGTACACGGAATGTCCCGACCAATAGGCGCACTTTTCCATGTACCTCACGGCCTTTCAAATGCGATGCTCCTTCCGGATTGCCTTGATTACATGCTGGATGGCGCATACGAAAGATTCGCCGATCTGGCACGGGCAATCGGTGCTGCCGATGAAAAGACGGATGATATCAAGGCGGCCAAGAGCTTTGCCGATGCGGTAAGGGGAATATGTGAGTACTGCAAGGTTCCGACACCGGCGCAGTACGGTATAGATAAAGAAGAATTTTTTGCAAAGATAAACAAGATGGCGTCAGATGCCATTACATCCGGCTCACCCGGCAACACGAGAAAATTTGTGGGCGAGGCAGAATGCATAGAAATTTATAAGAGACTTTGGGAAAAGTAGACAGCGTCGAACAGGTGGTGATCCGGCGCATGAACCGAGGAGGTACTGTTATGTATAAATGTTCTGAAAAAAGCATGGAAGAGAAGATAAAAACCTTTTCAAAGTACGGTGATGCAGGTCATGGCGGAATAACGAGATATTCCATGTCCGAGGATGCGATAAAGGCGAGAAACGAATTCAAAAAGCGCATGGAAGCCATAGGCGCAAAGATAGAGGTGGACGATGTAGGCGATATGTATGCCACACTGGAGGGAACCGATCCGTCCGCAAAGAGGATCGTTATGGGTTCTCACGTAGACTCCGTTAAGAACGGCGGAAACTACGATGGTATCCTTGGCGTTATGTCGGCGATGGAGGTTCTTGAGACCATCAAAAATGAAGGCATATCACATAAGCATCCCATTACGGCAATGATCTGGACTAACGAGGAAGGTTCTCTTTATCCGCCGGCAATGATGTGCTCCGGAATCGTATGCTATGATTATCTTCCCGAGGACATAAGGGTTAAATTCAAGTACGATGATATGATGGCATCCAAGAGCATCCTCGATCCGTCAAAGACATTTAAGATGGCTCTGGACGCATCCGGATTTAAGGGTGATAAGAAATTCAGACTTTCACCGGACAAATACATGTGCATGTTCGAGACACATATAGAGCAGGGACCGATCCTTGAGGACAACGGAAACGATATAGGTGTTGTTGACTGTGTACTGGGAATGTTCAACTACAGACTTAAATTCTATGGCCAGACCGTTCATGCGGGTACATTCCCCATGCCAAAGAGACACGACGCATTTCTGGCAGCGGCAGAGACGCTTTGTTATCTTCATAAAGAAATAGATGCCCTTAACATACCGGAGCTTGTTTATACCACAGGCGAGGTTGTTTGCCATCCGTGTGTACATACGTGCGTTCCTGATTTCTTCGATTTCTCATTTGACGCCCGTCATGAGGATCCGAAGGTTCTTGATAAAGTACTTGCTATTGTTAAGAGCTGTGAGGATAAGACATGGGGCAACGGATGCACATGTAAGGTGGAGAAGGCCTGGAACAGAGATACCGTTTACTGGAACAAAAAGCTTGTCAGCTTCGTAAAAGAGGCTGCCGAGGAGACCGGCGTAAGCCATCAGTACATACACTCCGGAGCGGGACACGATGCTCAGTTCTGCGCATATGTTATCCCCACAACGATGATCTTTGTTCAGTCCAAGGACGGTTTGAGCCATTGCGAGCCGGAATATTCATCTCCGAAACACTGCGCTGAGGGTGCAACGGTTATGCTTAACGCCGTGCTCAAAGCAGATAAGGAAGATACGATTGAAAAATAAAAAATTTAAAAATCATTCTTGATTTTCAAAAAAAGTTGTGCTAATTTAATTGACGAAAAAGAGCCTTGCAGGCATTGAATGCTTGCAAGGCTCTTTTTCGTTATCTGAGTTTTTTGAGAGGAGAGAAAAATGCCAAAAACAAAATTTCAGTCTGTAATTTTTACAGCAATCACCGCCTGGATCATGGTCTACATTATGACGCTTTATAATACGGTTCTGGCCAGCGGATCATTTACAAACATTACATTCTGGATCGCATTAAAAGGAATGTGGGTCGAGTACGTGATCATTTTCCTGTGTGCATTCTTTATTTCAAGTCACATTGCAAAGATATTTGCTTTCCGTGTTGTAAAACCGGGAGACAGACCGATATTTATCATATTTGCCATACAGATCTTCACGGTTGTATGTCAGGTAGTCCTTGCAAGTATCCTGGGTGTATATCACGGCTACGGATTTACAGGGAATTTCATCCCGGATTATCTGGTGACATATTGCCGCAACTTCGTTATGGCCATGCCGGTTCAGCTTTTCATCGCAGGACCCCTTGCAAGATTGCTTTTCAGGTCGATATTTAAGCCGGAAAAGGCAACAAAGTAATAAGCTATATTTAAAAAAATTTAATATCAGTATTCGTGAGAAGAAGGATATAAATTTGAAAGGAGAGGCAGATCATGAATACTGCACAAGTAATTTCACTCATAATCTTTATCGTGATGTTCCTGATGATAATCATGGACAAGATCGAGCGTCATATTGTTGCGCTGGTTTGCGCAGCATTGACCATTGTTCTCGTTTTCGCAATCGCCATGCATAGCGGAGAGGCGATAATTGAAACGCTAAACGTCAAATCGATATTCACGACTTCGTTCTGGTATCCGGGAGTCGGTTCGGGCGAGTCGAGTTCGTCGGGCATAAACTGGGAGACTATCATATTTATAGCCGGAATGATGATCGTCGTAGAGGGAATGGGCCGGGTCGGTTTCTTCAGATGGCTCTGCATAAAGCTGGCAAACGCGGTTCATTATAAGCCGATGCCGCTTCTTATCGTATTCATGATAATGTCGGCAGTGCTTTCGATGTTTATAGACAGCATAACGGTAATTCTGTTCCTGGCGACGGCGACGGTAGAGCTTTCGAAGATAACGAAGACAGAACCGATCCCCATGATACTTGCCGAAATATTCTGCTCGAATCTGGGCGGTTCGGCGACAATGTGCGGTGATCCGCCAAACATCATCATCGGAACGGCTCTCGGCTACAGTTTCATGGATTTCATTACGAATACGGGATTCATAGCACTTGTGTCACTCGTTATCGTACTGATATATTTCTACTTTGTATTCAGAAAACAGCTCAAGGAAACACACGTGGAATTGGACGAGGCAACGCTTCCGTCCGCGGCAAGCTGCATAACAAATAAGCGTAATTTTATACTTTGCGTACTCATATTTTTATTTGTAATAGTAATGCTGTGCACTCATGCCCAGACGGGCTGTTCCATAGCCCTGATAGGCGTTGCGGCGGCCATACTGACACTTCTGGTAGATCCGAAGGCATGCATAAACATAATCAGATTAATAGACTATAAAACACTGCTGTTCTTCATAGGACTCTTCGTGGTTGTAGACGGACTTTCCCAGACGGGAATCCTTACGATAATCGCGTCTTTCATTGATACGGCAAGCAGCGGAAACATGCTGATAATGGTTGCAATCATCCTGTGGGTATCTGCAGTGGCAAGCGCATTTATCGACAATATTCCGTTCGCAGCAACGATGATACCCGTTATACAGAGTCTTGCCGCAACAAACGGCGTACCGCTTACAACACTGGCGTGGGCACTTTCCATGGGAACGGATATCGGCGGAAGCGCAACGCCCATAGGCGCATCTGCAAACGTCGTCGGGCTTTCCGTAGCTGCCAAATCGGGTCATCCCGTAGGCTGGGGAAGATACTGTAAGATAAACGCGCCGGCTACCATAATAGTAGTTGCCGTCTCGATGGTCATATTGTTTGTAAGGTATTGTTAATGGAGGGTTTATGAGTAATCAGATAATTGTTTCCGTCAGCCGTGAATACGGAAGCGGTGGTCATGAAATAGCAACTATTCTCGCAAAACGTCTCGGCATAAATATGTATGACCGCTCTATCATAGACGAAATTGCGACCAAACTTAATGTGAGTCCCGAGACACTTGATCAGTACGACGAAAAGCCGAAAAACTTCTTTTTGACGAGGCGCGTCGGTACTCACAGCAGCTCCATGGAGGATGCTCTGGTGGATATGGAGTTTGATTTTATAAAACAGAAGGCCGAATCCGGCGAATCATTCGTGATAGTCGGACGCTGTGCCGACTGGGTGCTCAGGGATCATCCCGGTCTTATAACGATATTCATAAGCGGTGACGAAAAGCTTAAGATACAGCGTATAGTAAACAGACGCAAAATCTCGGAGGATGTTGCCGCAGACGCCGTAAAGCGCATTGATAAAAGACGTAAATGGTATCACAACCGCCACTCTGAGTACAAATGGGGCGATTCCCGTCATTACGATGTGTGCATAAACAGCGCAGTAGGAGTCGAATCGACGGCAGATGTGCTGGAGCTTTATGTAAATAAAAAAAGCGGCACGAGATAATCGATAGCAATGAAGATAATTTTATACTGTACTTTTTAAAATGACATTGATATAATGCCACGTGGATAGTATTCTTTTTCGGAAACTGTACCGTGGCATTTTTTTGTTTGACCTAACGTTCTCGGACGGACGAACCTGTATCAGAGAGTCAGAATGTTTTTTGATATCAATATTATATGAACGGGATTCGGTAAATAAGCGTCGCCCCGAAGGGGGTGATCATATGAGAATAGGATTTATAGGTGCGGGCAAAGTCGGGTTTACCCTCGGCAAATACATGACCGTGCATGGTGCTGACGTTTCGGGCTATTACAGCCGGAGCAGTGGGTCGGCAAAAGAAGCGGCAGAATTTACATGCACAAAACACTATACAGAACTAAAAAACATTGTTGAAGAAAGCGACGCTCTTTTTATTACATGTCCCGATGGGGCTATAAAAAATGTATGGGAGCTTATAAGGCAATATCCGCTTGAAGGCAAATGCATATGCCATTGCAGCGGGAGTCTCTCTTCTGCGGTATTCTCTGAAATAAGCCTGAGTAAAGCTTATGGCTATTCTATCCATCCCATGTTCGCCGTCAGCGACAAGCGGCGTTCGTACATGGAAATCTCCAAAGCGTTTTTTACAATAGAAGGAAATGAAAAATATCTGAATTACTGGTGTGATCTTTTTAAAGGTTTCGGAAACAGCGTTCGGACGATCACTGCCGATTGCAAGGTGGCTTATCATTGCGCCGCGGTGTTCGCATCAAATCTTGTCTGCGGATTGTTTGAAGAGGCGGTAAGTCTTTTGAAACGGTGCGGATTCAGTGATGATGAGGCGGGAAAAGCTGTTGCGCCCATATTTCTGAACAACGCCGAATCCCTGGCAAAATACGGAGCACAAAAAGCCCTTACGGGGCCTGTTGAACGCGCCGACATAGAGACGGTTAAGCGGCATCTTGACGTTCTTACGGGTTATGAGGCGGAAGCATACAAAAATGTATCGCTTATGATAACAGATGTGGCGCAGAGAAAGAATCCCGCAAGGGATTACAGCGAATTAAAGGAGATACTTGGTTAATGTTCAGACCATGGTATGAACATTAATGTTGCTCAAGAGAGAGGATGGAAATAAATAATGAAGAAAAATACTGTTTTAACATTTAAGCAGGCAAAGGCTGAAGGGAAAAAGCTTACGATGCTTACGGCTTACGATTATACGACGGCGCGTCTCGTGGACGGCGCAGGCGTAGACAGCATCCTTGTGGGTGATTCCTTGGGAAACGTAATACTGGGCTATGAGGATACACTTTCTGTTACTGTTGATGACATGATACATCACAGTGCAGCCGTTGCAAGAGCCGCGAAGAGCGCCCTTGTCATATGTGACATGCCGTTTATGTCCTACGAGGTTTCCGTTGAGGAGGCGCTTAAGAATGCGGGTCGTATTATGAAGGAAGGACGTGCCAATGCCGTAAAATTAGAAGGCGGAGCAGAATATGCGCCTCAGATAAGAGCCATGGTAAACGCGGGAATCCCTGTTTGCGGTCACTTAGGACTTACGCCCCAATCTGTTAATGTTTTCGGCGGAAATAAGGTTCAGGGAAAAACCGAGGCGGCTGCGAAAAAGCTTATAAGCGATGCCATTGCACTGGAAGAGGCGGGAGCGTTTGCCATCGTGCTGGAATGCGTACCGGCGGCACTTGCCGACATCGTAACAAAGAAGGTCGGAATTCCGACAATAGGAATAGGAGCCGGAGCAGGCTGCGACGGACAGGTGCTGGTATATCAGGATATGCTGGCAATGAGCGGATTCTGTCCGAAATTCTGCAAGCAGTATGCAACAGTTGGAGAGATCATGACGAATGCATTTAAACAGTATATCGAAGAGGTTCAAAGCGGAGCATTTCCGGCTGAATCAAACACGTTTTCAATAGATAAAGATGTAATAGATAAATTATATTAAGAGGGTGGATACAATGGAGCTGGTTAAAACAATAAAAGAAGTAAAAACAAGAGTCAGAGAGTGGAAAAAGCAGGGCTTGTCAATAGGTCTTGTGCCGACAATGGGATATCTTCATGAGGGACATAAGAGCCTTATCGACAGAGCCGTTGCGGAAAATGACAGAGTCATCGTAAGCGATTTTGTTAATCCTATCCAGTTCGGAGTAAACGAGGATCTGGCAAGTTATCCGAGAGACATAGATGCAGATTGTGCACTTTGCGAAAAGGCGGGAGCCGCTCTTGTATTTAATCCGGAACCCTCCGAGATGTATGCGGAAGATTTTTCGGCATTTGTAGATACCGACAAGGTTTCAAAAGAGCTTTGCGGAAAGAGCCGTCCCATACACTTCAGAGGCGTTTGCACCGTCGTAAACAAGCTTTTCAACATATCGGAGGCGGACAGGGCTTATTTCGGTCAGAAGGACGCTCAGCAGCTTGCGGTTATAAGGCGTATGGTTCGTGACCTCAACATGAATATAGAGATCGTGGGCTGCCCGATAATAAGGGAGAGCGATGGACTTGCAAAGAGCTCAAGAAATACATATCTTTCCCCGGAGGAGAGAAAGGCTGCCCTTGTACTCAGCAAAGCCATTTTCGCGGGACAGGACATGATAAAAGCCGGCGAGAAGGACGGCGAAAAGGTACTTGCTGCGATGCGCGACATTATATCTGCCGAGAAGCTGGCAAGGATCGACTACGTGGAAATGGTACAATGGGACACCATAGAAATACATCACACCGTCGATTGCCCGGTGCTTGTGGCCATTGCGGTATTTATCGGAAAAACAAGGCTTATTGATAATTTCATAATAGAATAAAGAGTCAAAAATTACGATGCAGGCTCGCTTGCATAAAACAGAGGAGTGAAACAATGCTGAATATAATGCTCAAGGGAAAAATTCATCGTGCCACCGTAAAGCAGGCTGAGCTTGATTACGTCGGAAGTATCACCGTGGACGAGGAACTTATGAATGCCGCAGGCATTTACGAATACGAAAAAGTACAGATCGTGGATGTTAATAACGGCGCAAGATTTGAAACATATGTTATCGCGGGAGAGCCCGGAAGCGGAATGATCTGCCTTAACGGTGCGGCGGCCCGTATGGTATCCGTCGGAGATAAGGTGATCATCATGTGCTACGCAGGAATGTCGCCTGACGAGATAAAGGAAAATCCGCCGAAGGTTGTTTTCGTTGACGATGACAACAAGATAAAGAGAGTGACACGCTACGAGAAACATGGTCGTCTGACTGACGAAATGGCGGAGGGCAGAGATGCTTAAGGGTAAAACGGTAGTATTGGGTGTTACGGGCAGTATCGCTGCATATAAAGCGGCGAATATCGCCAGCATGCTCAAAAAGCTGGGAGCGGACGTGTTTGTCGTGATGACAAAAAACGCGGAGAACATAATAAATCCCATCACGTTTGATTCTCTTACCGGCCATAAATGCGTCAGCGATACGTTCGATAGAAATCATGAATTCAACATAGAACACATCGCGCTGGCGGATAAGGCAGACGTGATGTGCATTGCCCCTGCATCGGCTGATATTATAGGAAAGCTTGCCAACGGTATCGCGGACGATATGCTCAGCACTACGGCAATGGCCATGGATTGCCCCATCATTATCTCGCCGGCAATGAATACAAAGATGTATAATAATCCCGTTCTTCAGGACAATCTTAAAAAGCTTGAAGGCTACGGGGTAACGGTAATACCGCCGGATAACGGCCGTCTTGCCTGCGGAGCCGTCGGTTCCGGAAAAATGCCGCCGGAGCAGGTGATAGTCGATCATATCCTGCGTGCCGTGGCAAAGAAGAAGGATTTAAAGGGCAAAAAGATTCTCGTTACGGCGGGAGCTACAAGAGAGGCCATCGATCCGGTGCGTTTTGTGACGAACCATTCCACCGGCAGGATGGGATATGCCATCGCAAAAACAGCAATGCTGAGAGGCGCTGATGTTATACTTGTCAGCGGTCATGCCGATGTGGAAGCACCACCCTTCGTAAAGGTGGTAAATGTCGTAAGTGCGGCTGATATGTTTGAGGCTGTCTCGGATAATTACAAGGATTGCGACATGATCATCAAGGCGGCGGCTGTTGCCGATTACACGCCAATCCAGTCTGCATCCGAGAAGATAAAAAAAGCAGACGGCGCTATGACTTTGGAATTTAAGCGCACGCAGGATATCTTAAAGTGGCTGGGTGAAAATAAGAGTGACAGTCAGGTCGTGTGCGGATTTTCCATGGAGACGCAGAACGTCCTTGATAATTCTGCGGCGAAGCTTAAGAAAAAGCACGTTGATATGATAGCCGCCAATTCCTTAAGGGAAGCGGGAGCCGGATTCGGCACGGATACAAATCATCTCACATTGATAGGAGAGAAAAGCGTGACGGATGTTCCGATGATGAGCAAGGAAAATGCCGCCGACGTACTTCTTGACAAGCTGCTTGAGATATATAATAAAAAGAACGGAAAATGATATGCTTTTTGTTGTTGATATAGGAAATACGAATATTGTCGTGGCGATAATGAAATCCGCTTCGAACGTTGTTTGCGAGGGCAGGATCGCCACGGTAAAAACCGACACGGCGGATATTCTCACGGAAGGCTTTGAGGCTTTCTTAAAAGAACATGAGGACATAAGAAAAGAGATATCGGGAGTCGCCATATCATCGGTTGTGCCGGAGATAACAGATGCCGCGGCGCAGGCAGCGCAGGCTGTAACGGGATATGAACCTCTTGTGCTTAGTTACAGGACAGATACCGGGATCACCATAGCAAACGACAATCCCCAAACCACAGGCATGGACCTGATAGCCGCGGCGGCAGGTGCAGCAGCGGAATATTCAGGCGCACTTGCCATATACGATCTGGGAACGGCAACGACAATGACCGTCGTAACGGCAGACAGGCGTTTTCTTGGCGGTCTTATCATGCCGGGAGTAGGCATATCAAAGGAAGCGATGGTCAGCAGGGCTTCACAGCTTCCTCAGTTTGAGATAGACGCGCCGGAGCATTTTATCGGAAGAAACACGATAGACAGCATGCGTTCGGGAATTGTATACGGAAATGCCGCCATGATGGATTCTCTTCTGGAGCGAACAAAGGAGGATCTGAATGCGGATGTTACGGGCATAGTTACGGGAGGTCTGGGACGTCTTATATATCCGTATTGCAAGAGCAAATTCGAGTATGAACCGGAGCTTGTGCTTAAGGGACTCTGGTATATATTTGAGCGCAATCACGCAGACGGAGAAATGAGATGAAAAATACGACGCTTTGTTATATAGAAAAAGACGGCAAATATCTCATGCTCCACAGGGTGAAAAAGGAAAACGACATGAGCCATGATAAGTGGCTTGGAATAGGCGGAAAGATGGAAGAGGGCGAGAGCCCGGAGGAGTGCAATCTTCGCGAAACGAAGGAAGAGACGGGGCTTACCCTTGAAAACGCCCGTTACCGCGGGATCGTCACCTTTGTATCCGACATATACGGAACGGAATACATGCATATGTTTACCGCCACCGAATTTTCCGGAGAGCTTACGGAGTGCAGCGAGGGCGATCTGGAGTGGATAGATAAGAAAAAGGTGTACAATCTGGAGCTTTGGGAGGGCGACAGGATATTCTTTAAGCTTCTTGAGGAGTGTGAGGGGTTTTTCTCGCTTAAGTTAAATTATGAGGGAGATATTCTCGCTGATCATTACACTGTTGTATATTAATAAGAAGAAAAAAAGGACTTACCCAAAACGGATAAGTCCTTGTATTTTTCTTTTGTTAGATATAAGATTTATCAGTCGAGGATCTCGCTGTGCTCGTCGAGGAACTTGAGCATCTTGTATTCGTCCTCTTTATCTGCACACCAAAGCTCAAGATCGTCTGAGTGCTCTCCTACAAGAGCAGCGATAGCGACATACTGGCTGAGTTTTGATTTAAGGTTGAATTTGTCGCCGTATTCTGATGTGATGAAAACGTCGCCTGCGCACTGATCTACAGCCTCGATGAATTCGTTAACCTGTTTGATGTTTTTAAGTTTCATAGTTATTATCCTCCTTTGATAATATGTAAAATCCAAATT
>CAYMAY010000038.1:0-14456 GCA_964388555.1 uncultured Lachnospiraceae bacterium | reverse complement strand
AAAAAAAACTTTATTTCAACCGCATTTCATGGACAGCGAATATTTAAAATGCTATAATGTTGCGGTGGAAAAATTGCTTCTTAAATGAAAGTCTATCAAGGAGGAAAGTTTATAATGGCAAGAAAAATGAAAACCATGGATGGAAACCATGCTGCGGCTCATGCATCGTACGCGTATACAGATGTAGCAGCTATCTATCCTATCACACCGTCTTCACCGATGGCAGAAGCTACGGACGAGTGGGCTACGCAGGGTCGTAAAAACATTTTCGGCCGCGAAGTTCAGATCACAGAAATGCAGTCTGAGGCAGGAGCTGCCGGTGCAGTTCACGGATCACTCGTAGCAGGTGCGCTTACGACAACATACACTGCATCACAGGGTCTTCTTCTTATGATCCCGAACCTTTACAAGGTTGCAGGTGAGCACCTTCCGGGCGTATTCAACGTATCTGCACGTGCAGTTGCATCTCACGCACTTAACATCTTCGGAGATCATTCCGATATATATGCATGCCGTCAGACAGGATGTGCAATGCTCTGCGAATCATCAGTACAGGAAGTAATGGATCTTACTCCCGTTGCACACTGCGCAGCACTTGAAGGAGAACTTCCTTTCATCAACTTCTTCGACGGCTTCCGTACATCTCACGAGATTCAGAAGATAGAGACATGGGATTATGAAGATCTTAAGGACATCGCTCCGATGGATGCCATCGAGAAATTCCGTAAGAATGCACTTAATCCGAATCATGCTTGCCAGATGGGTTCAGCTCAGAATCCGGATATATTCTTCCAGACAAGAGAGACCGTAAACAATTCTTACAAGGCACTTCCGGCTATCGTTCAGAAATACATGGACAAGGTAAATGCCAAGATTGGTACGGATTATAAATTATTCAACTACTACGGCGCTCCGGATGCAGAGCACATCATCATCGCTATGGGTTCTGTTTGCGATACAATCGAGGAGACAATCGATTACCTTGTCGCTCAGGGCAAGAAGGTCGGCGTTGTAAAAGTTCGTCTGTATCGTCCTTTCGTTGCAGAGAAGCTCATCGAAGCTATTCCTGACAGCGTTAAGCAGATCTCTGTTCTTGACAGAACAAAAGAGCCCGGATCTATCGGCGAGCCGCTTTACCTCGACGTTGTTGCAGCTCTCAGAAATTCCGGAAACGACAAGTTCGCAAACGTTCCGATCTTCACAGGACGTTACGGACTCGGATCAAACGATACAACACCTGCTCAGATCGTTGCTACATACAACAACACTGAGAAGAAGGAATTCACCATCGGTATCAAGGATGATGTTACAAACCTTTCACTCGACGAGGGAGAGCCTATCGTAACAACACCTGAAGGAACGATCAACTGCAAGTTCTGGGGTCTTGGTGCAGACGGAACAGTCGGCGCAAACAAGAACTCCATCAAGATAATCGGTGACAACACAGACATGTATGCTCAGGCATATTTCGATTATGACTCCAAGAAGTCAGGCGGAATCACAATGTCTCACCTTCGTTTCGGTCATAAGCCGATTAAGTCAACATACCTTATTCATAAGGCTAACTTTGTTGCATGCCACAATCCGGCATACGTTACAAAGTACAACATGGTTCAGGAGCTTGTTGACGGCGGTACATTCCTTCTTAACTGTGCATGGGATCTTGAGGGTCTCGAGAAGCACCTTCCGGGAGCTGTTAAGAAGTACATCGCTGATCACAACATCAAACTCTATACGATCGACGGTGTTAAGATCGGTATCGAAGTCGGAATGGGACCGACACGTATCAACACGATACTTCAGTCCGCATTCTTCAAGCTTGCAAACATCATTCCGCAGGAGAGAGCTATCGAGCTCATGAAGGCTGCTGCTAAGGCTACTTACGGACGTAAGGGCGATGATGTCGTTGCTAAGAACTGGGCAGCTATCGATGCTGGTGCTGACAAGGCTGTTGAGATCAAGGTTCCGGAAAGCTGGAAGAACGCAGATGCCAACGACGGAATCACATACACAAGCACTGACAAGGGAAGCGAAGAGCTTGTTAAGTTCGTAAACAACATCCAGTCAAAGGTAAACGCACAGGAAGGAAACGATATACCTGTTTCCAAGCTCATGGATTACATGAACGGATATACACCTTCAGGCGCAGCTGCATACGAGAAGCGCGGTGTTGCCGTATCTGCTCCTGTTTGGGATTCAACGAAGTGCATACAGTGTAACCGTTGCTCATATGTTTGCCCGCACGCTGTTATCCGTCCGGTAGCTATATCTCCTGAAGAGATCAAGGCTGCTCCTGTAGAGATCACAGCAGTACCGCTTAAGCCGGCTGTAGGCGATTACATGTTCACAATGAGCATTTCTTCGCTTGACTGCACAGGCTGCGGATCCTGCGTAAACGTATGTCCTGCAAAGGAGAAGGCTATCGAGCTCAAGCCGCTTGAGGAGACACTTTCACAGCAGGCACAGTTCGATTACACCGTAACTCTTGACGACAAGTTAGAAGTTATTGATAAATACAAAGAGACGACTGTTAAGGGAAGTCAGTTCAAGAAGCCGCTTCTTGAGTTCTCAGGCGCATGCGGCGGCTGCGGAGAGACACCTTACGCTAAGCTTATAACACAGCTCTTTGGTGATAGAATGTACATCGCAAACGCAACAGGATGCTCATCTATCTGGGGTAACTCCTCACCGTCCACACCTTATACAACAACAAAAGAAGGCAAGGGACCGGCTTGGAACAACTCCCTGTTCGAGGATGCTGCTGAGTTCGGATATGGTATGCTTCTTGCACAGAACGCACTCCGTGACGGAATCAAGGAGAAGGTAGACGCTATCCTTGCTTCTGACAAGGCTCCGGCAGAAGTTAAAGAAGCTGCTCAGGAATGGGTAGATACATTTGGAATCGGCATACTCAACAAGACTGCATCTGATAAGCTCGTTGCAGCTATCGAGAAGCAGGCTGACAAGTGCGACTATTGCAAGTACATCCTTGACAACAAAGATTTCCTTTCGAAGAAATCCCAGTGGGTATTCGGAGGAGACGGCTGGGGCTATGATATCGGCTTCGGCGGTGTTGACCATGTACTGGCAAGCGGCAAGGATATCAACATCATGGTATTCGATACCGAGGTATATTCAAACACAGGCGGACAGGCTTCCAAGTCTACACCGACAGGTGCTATCGCACAGTTCGCAGCAGGCGGTAAGGAAGTTAAGAAGAAAGACCTTGCATCTATCGCAATGAGCTATGGATATGTATATGTTGCTCAGATAGCTATGGGTGCAGACTTCAACCAGACAATCAAGGCTCTTGCAGAGGCAGAGGCTTATCCGGGACCGTCACTTGTAATTGCTTACGCTCCGTGTATCAACCACGGAATCAAGAAGGGCATGAGCAAGGCTCAGACAGAGGAAGAGCTTGCAGTTAAGGCTGGATACTGGCACAACTTCAGATACAATCCGGCTCTTAAGGCTGAGGGCAAGGCAGCGTTCACTCTCGATTCTAAGGCACCGACTGAGTCCTATCAGGAATTCATCGACGGAGAGGTTCGTTACAATTCTCTCAGACGTGCAAATCCTGCTAAGGCAGAGAGACTCTTTGCTAAATCTGAGGCTGAGGCTAAGGCAAGATACGAGTACCTCAACAAACTCGTTACGCTTTACGGCGCAGAATAAAAAACAAAACCAAACGGTTAACAGGCGGCTCGGGATTTCCCGAGCCGCTTTCACTAGCATCAAGTAGGAGTTGCCATGAACATAAATCAGATCAAATATGTGATCGCGATGGCGGAGTCGTCGTCGATGAGAGAGGCGGCGGGCAGGCTTTTTGTATCGCAGCCGGCGCTTTCGGCATCCGTAAGAGAATTAGAAGAAGAGCTGGGTATAATCATCTTTGAGCGCACAAACAAAGGCATATCCCTAACGGATCAGGGCAGGGAATTCCTTACCTATGCGCAAAAAGCCGTCGCACAATATGAGATACTGGAAGACAGATATCTTTCCGGCGATGCTGATAAGGAAAGATTTTCCGTTTCCACCCAGCACTATAATTTTGCCATAAAGGCCTTCACGGAGGTTGTACGCACCTTTGATCCGGAGAAGTTTATATTTTCGATTCATGAGACAAAGACAAGAGAAGTTCTTGAGGATGTTCATAACTTAAAAAGCGAAGTGGGCGTGATTTCATTTTCGAGAGCCAATGAGATGGTGCTGAAGAGAATCTTCAAGGAATACCGGCTGGAATTTACGCCGCTTATGAGGCGCGAGACGTATGCCTATGTGTGGAAAGATCACAAATTCGCTGATAGAACTGAGATATCCCTTGAGGAATTAAAGGATTATCCCTGCATATCCTTCGATCAGAGCGGTGAGGGCAACTTCTATCTGACAGAAGAGGCCATGGCGGATTATGACTTCGGAAAAATGATAAAATCCGACGACAGAGCTACCACTATGGAGCTCATAGCCGATCTTCACGGATATTCGATAGGATCGGGAATGCTCTCCGGTGACGAACAGGTGCTTAAGGGTCTTGTTTCCATAAAGCTGAAAGAGGAAGATCCTCTTATCATCGGCTACATGACGCGGATCGGCAGTGTTATGTCGCAGTACGGAAAAGCGTATACAAATGAGCTTTTAAAATATAAAGAAATTTAGTCCGGCAATCAAAAAACCGGACTAAAAAACGGCCCAAAGACCGTTGTAATAGTGCCGGTTATTTAAACAAAGTATCAGATCCACGCATTAAACTGCGGAACTATGGGCGCTGGGAGCCCTGCCGGATAATGTTTAAGTGCGTGATCGAGAAGTATCGATACGTTGTAGTGGTCATCGCCGCTTAAGGGGCGGTGGATTATATAGATCTTTTGAGGCACCAGCGCCCTTAAAAAATCCGAATTATGTTTTCCGATTATATGATAGGGATTTACAAACGCGGCGGTAAGCGGTTTGTATATCCTTTTTTTAATTTCATGATAATCTTCTTCGGAAAAGACGGCATCGCCGGCGAAAAAAATCGATTCATCGGCTGTGCTTATAACAAATGACTCGTGTTCCACCTGGTTTATCCTGGCGTCACCGTCATGCTTCGTTTTTACGGCGAAGACATTAAAACCGCCTATCTCAAAGAAAGATGTTTTATCGGAAAGAACAGTTGGAGTTATGGTGTTGCGCAGAAAGCCGGGCGCGTATACCGGAACGCCTGTAAGGCGGGAGATCCTTAAGACTTCCTTATTCCAAAAGTGGTCTTCGTGCATATGCGTAAAAATCAGGGCGTCTAAATTTTCGAAAACGCCTGACTTTGTTGCACACTGATTTATGATCTCGATGGATGTCGACGAAAATCCGCAGGAATAACCATCAAAGATCCCGTCTGAAAAAATTCCTTTATTATTACATTCAAAATACACACCGTTATTGCAGGTGAAAAAAGCCTTGTACATGATGTCTCCGTTCCGTTGCTGTTCGTTCGTGACTCGTTCGGATAACGATTCGCTTAAATTCCACGTATCAGCGAGGCAATGTCATCACCCGTTATACCGCTTATGTAGAAGCTGATATTAAGCTCTTCGAGCTTTGTACCAAGAGAATCATCCGCCTTTGCTCCGATAAGAGCGTCCTCAAGATCGGAGATCTCGCCGTTTCCGAAGAAATCGCCGCGGAAGTTTATATTTTGTATGACACCTTTTTCAATCGTAAGATAAGCGGTAACAAGACCGGATGGGAATTTCTTCTCCGCGATGGTTGCGTATTTCGGAGCACGACCGTATACCCATTCCCATGTTGAGTATTTTTCCTTGGCAAGCTTTTCTATCTCTTTGAGATCCTCTTCGCTCAGCTTGATCTCCTCCACATCGTCGCTCTTGGTGTAGTGTGCCGCAAGGGATGATTTGAATTCGTCCATGGAGATTGGAGCGGGAGCGTTTGCATTAATTGTCGTAACTCTGCTGCGTACGGATTTTACGCTTTTAGATTCGAACTTCTGGGGCTTTACCTTAAGCGCCTGCGAAACATCCGCGACATTTGAATCCAGCATTATGCAGCCGTGATGCAAAAGTCTGTTGTGCTTTAAATATTGGGAACATCCGGAAAATTTCTTTCCGTCTATCGTTACGTCGTTGCGTCCCGTGCACTCTGCCTTTATCCCGAAATCGCTGAGGGTCTCAATGAGTGGAATATTGAAGAACGAGAAGTCAAAATCAGAGATCTCCTCTTTATCGGTAATAAATGTGTAGTTCAGATTGCCGGAATCGTGATATACGGCGCCACCCCCCGAAAGCCTGCGGGCAACATTTATGCCATGCTCCTTGACGTAATCCGTGTTGATCTCTTCGAGAGCGTTCTGAAATTTTCCTATTACTATGGTTTTGAAATTTTGCCAGAGCATAAAACAGGAGTCCGCTTTGTCGGAATTATTGAAGATATATTCCTCGAGGGCAAGGTTCATGTATGGATCGGTAAAAGGTGAATCGATGAATTTCATATATGCAGTCCTTCCTTTTGAAAAAGCCGGTGCAAATTTAATAATCACACCGGCTTTCACTATATTTTATTCTGATGTTCTTATTGTGCGATCACTTTTTTAATTCTATCGCATCCATAGCCTTTTTTGCAAGGACTTCAGCCGTAAGACCGTAAGCTTTGAGCACATCGGCTGCTTTTCCGCTGCGTCCGAATTCATCATTTACACCATGGCGTACAACCGGAACAGGACAATTTTCCGCGCAGAACGAAGCAACAGCCTCGCCGAGTCCGCCTATGATGGTGTGTTCCTCCGTTGTAACGATTGCGCCGGTTTCTTTGGCAGCCTTCATTATTGCCTCTTCGTCGAGGGGTTTCACTGTGTGCATATCAAGAATCCTTGCGGAAATGCCGTTTTTTTCAAGCAGATCAGCGGCTTTAAGTGCTTCCTGAACCATTATTCCGTTTGCGGCTATTGTTACATCTGTTCCGTCGCGCAAAAGTGCCGCTTTTCCAATCTCGAATTTATAATCCTTTATGGAATCCGTAACAGTCTCGATGGGAAGCCTTCCGAGTCTCATGTAAGCCGGACCCTCGAAATCTACGAGAGCACGCACTGCCTCACGCATCTCATGGGCATCACACGGGCAAAGAACAGTCATACCCGGTATTGCGCGCATAAGAGCAAAGTCCTCTATGCACTGATGAGTGGCGCCGTCCTCGCCGACGGAAAGTCCGCCGTGGGAGCCTATAACTTTTACGTTTAAATGAGGATATCCTATAGAGTTTCTGACCTGCTCATAGCTTCTTCCGGCCGCAAACATTGCGAATGTATGAGTAAACGGCTTATATCCGCATGTTGCCATTCCGGCTGCCACGTCCTGCATATTTGCTTCGGCTATTCCCATATCGAAGAATCTGTCGGGATGAGCATCTCTGAAAAATTTCGACATTGTAGCGCCTGCCAGATCGGCATCAAAACAAACAATCTTTTCGTCTGTACCCGCAATCTCAGCAAGAGCCTTGCCGTAAGCCTCTCTTGTTGCCATTATCTCTGCCATGTCTTAACCCTCCAGATCCTTTAAAGTCTTTTCTAACTCGGCTTTTGCCTGTGCATACTGCTCATCGTTGGGAGCCTTTCCGTGCCAGCCAACCTGATTTTCCATGAATGAAACGCCCTTGCCCTTAACGGTTTTTGCCAGGATTACAGTGTGCTTTCCTTTGCAGTTTTTCGCGGCTTCAAACGCGCCGAGTATCTCATCGATGTTGTGTCCGTCTATCTTGATAACGTTTGCGCCGAATGCTTCGAATTTTGCATCGAGGGGCTCGGTTGGCATTACTTCCTCAGTTGGTCCGTCTATCTGAAGACCGTTGACATCGACGATTACGCACAGATTATCGAGCTTATATTTGTTTGCCGCAAGCATAGCCTCCCAGACCTGACCTTCGGCAAGTTCGCCATCACCGAGTACCGTATAAACTCTGTAGTTTTTGCTTCCGTGCTTTCCGGCAAGCGCCATTCCTACGGCAACGGAAACACCCTGTGCAAGTGATCCTGTAGACATATCAACGCCGGGTATATCCATTACAACATGACCGGACATATGAGAGTCTATCCTGCGGAACTCGGAAAGGCGTTCAACGGGGAAGAATCCCTTCATGGCAAGCATGGGATAAACTGCCGGGGAGCAGTGACCTTTCGACATAACAAATCTGTCTCTGTCCGGATCTGACGGGTTCGACGGATCTACGTTGAGCTCGCTAAAATAGAGAGCGGACATTATGTCCATGCACGAAAGTGAGCCGCCCGGATGACCCGATGATGCATCGTGTATCATCTGCAGTGCGTAAAGTCTGCCCTTGGCGGCATTAACCGCGATTTCCTTTTTCTTTGTGTCCATATAGTTTGTCACCTCATATGATTTATTTTTCTGCTGATTAATCCTGATTCTGTACGATTCAGTGAGCCGGCGTGAATTACAACGACCCCGACAATTTATTGTAACTTTAATCAGGGTAAAGTCAATGGCTATAATTGCTTTTGTTTTTCGGAGAAAAATGGTCAGGGGAAATATACGAAAAAAATATACAAATGTATATAAAATTGAAAGAAAATGAGTTATAATACCTAAGAAAAGACAAGATACATCTCTTTGATTGTACGCTGTGCACAAAAAATGCATATAAAAATAGTGGGGTTTGCAGTAAAGGATGTGTGCTTGAAAAGATGAGAAAAAAGAAAGAGAAGGGAAAAGTAAATGAGCAGATTGGAGCTTGCTTCGCCTACAAAGGCAGATATCGTTATAGAGCAACTCTATAGGGATTTGGAGCGAAGAATTGAATCAAGCCCGCCTGGGCTTTGTCCTGTTGATATGGCAAGAGCATTTCTTGAGCTGTGCCACGCGCAGACATGCGGAAAATGCGTGCCATGCCGTATCGGTCTCGGACAGTTGACGAACTTTATTAATGATGTGCTGGACGGAAATGCCACGATGGAAACTCTTGACATCATGGAGCAGACTGCGAAATGCATTATGGAATCAGCGGACTGCGCAATCGGATATGAGGCCGCAAACATGGTATACAGAGGCCTTATCGGATACCGCGATGATTATGTTGAGCATATCCAGAACGGACGTTGTACCTGCACATACAGCCAGCCTGTGCCATGTGTAACATTGTGCCCCGCACACGTGGATATTCCGGGATATGTGGCTCTTGTTGGAGAGGGAAGATATGCGGATGCCATCCGTCTTATCCGTAAGGATAATCCGTTCCCGACAACGTGCGGATTTATCTGTGAGCATCCCTGTGAGGCAAGGTGCCGCAGAAACATGATGGACGATGCCATCAATATTCGCGGACTTAAGCGTGTGGCAGCTGATTTTGCCGGCGAGGTAGACCCGCCCGCGTGCGCACCGTCTACAGGAAAGAAGGTTGCGGTTCTGGGCGGAGGTCCGGGAGGCTTAAGTGCGGCTTATTACCTGCAGCTTATGGGACATCAGACTACTATATATGAAATGCTTCCGAAGCTTGGCGGAATGCTCCGCTACGGTATTCCGAACTACCGTCTTCCGAAAGACAGGCTGGACGATGATATCAATGCGATCCTGAAGACAGGCGTTGATGTAAAGTTTGGCGTAAAGATCGGAAAGGATGTTTCCATACAGGAGCTTAGGGAAGAGTACGATGCAGTGCTCATCGCTATCGGTGCAAGTACAGATAAAGGTCTGGGCCTTGAGGGAGAAGACGCAGAAGGTGTTATATCCGCCATCGAGCTTCTTCGTAACGTTGGCGAGGATAATAAGATAGATATGACCGGCAAAGAGGTTGTTGTTATCGGCGGCGGCAACGTAACAATGGATGCCGTTCGTACCGCGAAACGTCTCGGCGCGAAGAAGGTCAGTGCGGTATACAGAAGACGTATAGCCGACATGACGGCTCTTCCGTCGGAAATCGAGGGCGCTATCGCAGAAGGTGTCGAGATGCAGACACTCAGTGCGCCGTCTAAGCTTTCAGTGGATGTGAACAATCATATCAACGGAATATATGTAACACCACAGATGATAAGCTCTATTAAGGATGGTCGCGCAAGCATAAAGGCTACCGGAGAGGAAGATAAATTTATCCCCTGCGATGTGCTGGTTGTAGCCATCGGACAGGATATAGAGACAAGCCACTTTGAGGAAGCGGGCGTTCCGATTTCCCGCGGCAAGATCAAGACGAAGAAGAACGGTGCCATCGAGAATATGCCTGGCGTATTTGCGGGTGGTGACTGCGCCAGCGGTTCGGCTACAGTTATCAAAGCTATCGCGGCGGCGAAGGTTGTTGCGGCCAACATCGATGAATATCTCGGATATAACCATATAATCTCCTGCGACGTGGAGATACCGGAGGCACGTCTGGATGATCGTATGCCCTGCGGCAGAACGAATATGACGGAGCGCGAAGCCGGCGAAAGAGTAAAAGACTGGGCCGGCTGCGAGAATTGCATGTCCGAGGCAGAGGCTAAGCAGGAGGCAAGCCGTTGCCTGCGCTGCGATCACTTCGGATACGGAATCTTTAAAGGAGGCAGAGAGAAGAAATGGTAAATTTTACACTTGACGGAAAAAACATCACTGTAGAAAATAACACCACCATCATGGAAGCTGCCGCTCAGAACGGGATTCCGATTCCGCACCTGTGTTATTTAAAAGATTTAAACGAGATCGCGGCATGCCGTATATGCGTTGTTGAGGTAGAAGGCAAGGAACGTCTCATCACGGCCTGCAACAATGTCGTAAAAGAGGGCATGGTGGTTTACACCAACAGCCCGAAGGTAAGAAGACACAGAAGAACGAACGTAGAGCTTATTCTTGCGCAGCACAATCATGAGTGTGTAACCTGCCAGAGAAGCGGAAACTGTGAGCTTCAGTCGGTAGCAAACGATCTGAACATCATAGAGATACCTTACAAACAGATTTTGGAGAAAAAACCGTGGAATCCGGAATTCCCGCTTATCCGCGATTCTTCCAAATGCATCAAGTGCATGCGCTGCATCCAGATATGCGACAAGGTTCAGAGCCTTAACATCTGGGATGTAGAGGGCACAGGTTCGAGAACGACGATCAACGTTGCCGGATATAAGAGGATCGAAGATGCAAACTGTTCACTTTGCGGTCAGTGCATCACTCATTGTCCGGTAGGAGCATTGCGCGAGCGCAACGATACGGAGAAGTTATGGGATGCCATCTCAGATCCGGATAAGATCGTTGTTGCTCAGGTGGCACCCGCCGTTCGTGCGGCATGGGGCGAGGAGCTCGGCATGAAGCCGGAAGAGGCGACAATAGGAAAGATCCTCGATTCCTTAAAGAGAATGGGCGTGGATTACGTATTTGATACCGTATTTTCCGCGGATCTTACCATCATGGAAGAGGGAACGGAATTTATCAAGAGATTTACCTCGGGTGAATTAAAAGACAGACCCATGTTTACATCATGCTGTCCGGGATGGATCAGATTTATCAAATCCCAGTATCCGCATCTTGTAAAATATCTGTCGTCCGCGAAATCGCCGCAGCAGATGTTCGGCGCAGTAATGAAGACGTATTATGCCGAAAAGATAGGCGTTAAGCCGGAGCAGATATATACTGTTTCCGTTATGCCCTGTATTGCAAAAAAAGCCGAGAGCGAAATGCAGCTGTTCTACGGTGAATACGCAGGCAAAGACGTAGATATTGTCATCACTACAAGAGAGCTTGTAAGGATGATTCGTGCGGCGCATATCAAGCCTGACACGCTTGTTGACCGTGAAAGTGACAGACCGATGCAGGAAGGCACCGGAGCCGGAGTGATCTTCGGAGCAACCGGCGGCGTTATGGAGGCGGCTCTCAGGAGTGCTTACTTCCTTATTAAAGGAGAGAATCCGCCGGCAGACGCATTTAAGGCGGTGCGTGCAGAGGGATTCAATGCTAATAACGGCGTGCAGGAGGCAACGTTCCATATCGATGATATCGAGGTGAGAACGGCTGCTGTCAGCGGACTGGGAAATACAAGAGCACTGCTGGATCGCATAGAGCGCGGCGAGGTACAGTACGACTTCGTAGAAGTTATGGCGTGTCCCGGCGGCTGCGTAGGCGGCGGCGGCCAGCCCATACACGATGGATTGGAGCTTGCGTTTGAGAGAGGTAAGGATCTCTATTATCTGGATGCAAACGCAAAGATACGTTACTCTCACGAAAATCCGGACGTTGATAAGATGTACAAGACATATTTCGGTGAGCCGAACGGTCATAAGTCGCATCTGCTTCTTCATACTGATCATAAAGAAAGTATGGACGACTACGGAATCGGATATAGAAATTATTAAAACAAACAAAAATAAAACTCTCAGGGTTTTTTGAATGAAAAAATCCGTGCAACCGGTGGTTTGGATGTTTCGACATCCAAACCGCTATTTTTATAAGCATTGTATGAGTGCAAAGCACGAAACAATGCGGTATCAGAAAGGTCAAAATTATAAAGACACGGAAAAAAGTATGTGTTAGAATATGGGAGTGTTAAAAAACAGGAGGCACTTACAATGGAGATTACGAAAGATATAAAATATGTCGGTGTGAATGATTTTAACGTGGATCTGTTCGAGGGACAGTACATTGTTCCGAAGGGAATGGCGTACAATTCGTACGTTATCATGGATGGAAAAACGGCCGTTATGGATACTGTCGATAAGAATTTTACAGACGAGTGGCTCGCAAATATAGATAAGGTTATGGATGGTAAAGCGCCGGATTATCTGGTGATTCAGCACATGGAACCCGACCATTCCGCAAGTATAAACGCCTTCATGGATAAATATAAAGATGCGACCATCGTTTCCTCCGACAAGGCATTTGTGATGATGAAAAATTTCTACGGAAGCGATTTCGCAGAGAGAAATCTTGTGGTAAAAGAGGGAGATGTGCTTGATCTCGGCACACACAAGCTTAATTTTGTGGCGGCGCCCATGGTTCACTGGCCGGAGGTTATAGTTACATACGACAGCGCCGATAAGGTGCTTTTCTCTGCCGACGGATTCGGAAAATTCGGAGCCATCGATCCGGCGGAGACGCAGGAGGATTGGGCAGACGAAGCACGCAGATATTTTATCGGTATAGTGGGCAAGTACGGCGTACAGGTTCAGGCACTTCTTAAAAAGGCAGCAACGCTGGATATCGCGATGATATGCCCGCTTCACGGACCGGTGCTTAAGGAAAATCTCGGAGATTATATTAACTATTACAACACATGGTCTTCTTACGGCGTGGAAAAAGATGGAATATTTATCGCGTACACGTCTGTTTACGGTCATACAAAAGAGGCTGCGGAGCTTCTCGCGAAAAAGCTCAGAGAAAAGGGCAAAGTTGTCGTTATAAGCGATCTTGCGCGCTGTGACATGGCTGAGGCTGTTGCCGATGCATTCTGCTACGGAAAGATCGTGCTGGCATCGCCCACATACAACGGGGATGTTTTCCCGTTCATGGAGGATTTTATAAATCATCTTACGGAACGCAATTTCCGGAACAGAACCGTTGCTTTTATCGAAAACGGAAGCTGGGCACCTACGGCAGCAAGGGTAATGGCTAAGATGCTTGAGAACAGTAAGAATCTTAACATCATCGAGAGCAAGGTAACTATTAAGTCGGCGCTTAACGACGAAAGCAAGGTACAGATAGAAGCGCTTGCGGACGAACTGACAAAATAAACTTATATTTAATGTGGAGCCTATGAAACTGACCGGGAAAACATTTATTCTGCTTATATGCTGTGCAGCCACTGTGCTGCTCAGCATTGCGCTTTTAGGGGACGACAGCGCCGTTTATATGAAATGGTGCTTAATGTCTCTGCTTTTCGGGGCAGGCTTTTATCCGCTGTCATCTAAAATCTTTTCGACATTTAAAGACAGGGGCTGGATCTTCTCCCAGGCAATAGGGATAGCGTTTTCAGGGTTTCTGGCGTTCGCGCTTATCGCTTGCGGATTGCTCAAATTCACCACAACCACAGTTGTCATATGTACTGTTGTTTTAATGGTCATATGTTGGATTTTTAAGGCCTTTTTCGATAAAAAACGCGAAGCTTCCAAATTTGAAAATTTAATGGCAATTGCCGAAGCTGATACCGATATCAATCTTATCATATTAGAAGAATTTCTTCTTTTAGCCGTTTTTCTTATGTGGACGTATTTCGCGGGCTTCCGCGCCCAGGCGTACGGCACCGAGAAATTTATGGATTACGGTTTCATGGCGGCGATGATGCGTGACGACACATTGCCGGCCCGGGATCTCTGGTACAGTCTTAATGACATAAATTATTATTACGGCGGCCAGTACTATGCCGTATTTCTTACAAAGCTTTCCGGCGCTGTCATCGAGGTCACGTACAACCTTATGCGGGCGTTTGCCGCGGCGTTTGCGTTTGTGCTGCCCTTCAGCATTGTCTATCATATGGTAAACGACAGGGCAAAAAGCGGTGCAGTTTCG
>CAYMAY010000037.1:0-14692 GCA_964388555.1 uncultured Lachnospiraceae bacterium | reverse complement strand
ACGGCACGGACAACAGTTTTAAAGGTTGTTACGTTGTCTGCTGTAGAAAGCGCATCCGCATATCTGAAATCTATCTCGTTTTGTCCCGGTCCTTCCTCGTGATGTGAGGATTCCGGTGAAATGCCCATCTTTTCCAGATGGAGACATATGTGACGTCTTACATTTTCACCCTTATCTGCGGGGGCAACGTCCATATACGATGCCCTGTCATGAGGAATCTTTGTGGGTTCGCCTTCGTCATCCAGCTTGAATAAGTAAAATTCCACCTCTGTTCCTACATTAAAGGTAAATCCCGCCTCTTTAGCCTTGTTTACCGCCTTCATGAGAATACTTCGAGTGTCATTCTCAAAAATGCGGCCGTCGGGGTATTTTATGGAACAGAACATTCTGACAACCTTGCCGTGTTCCGGACGCCATGGCATTACGCAAAGCGTGTCAGGATCGGGATGAAGAAACAGATCCGAATGAACCCGCATGCCGAAACCTTTTATGGCCGATGCATCCAGGGCGATGCCGTATTTAAAGGCGCGCTCGAGCTCGGAGGGCATGATGGATATATTTTTCTGATTGCCGAATATATCGCAAAATACGAGGCGGATGAATTTGACATCCTCCTCGGCTACGTATTGCATAACTTCTTTAAACGAATATTTCATATATTATCCTCTAATTGGCAACGTACATTTGTTTATACGGATTGCTGCTGTTCGGTGAAACTACCGTGAATTTGGATGAAAGTATCTTATCATAATCTTCATTAAAATACGAACAGAAATTTTTAATATGAGGTTCGATGTTACTGTCAAGTAATCGTTGGCAAATCTTTCATACAGATTAATTTTCGCATTGAATGGGTGAGATATGCCACCAAGACACGCTGCGTTTTCTACTCGCTGCACTCGCTATCGTCTTTTGCGGCATATCATCATCCTTTTTTTTGCCAATTAAAATTTTACTCTAAGAGGTTCGATCTCTTTCATGTTTTACTGTATCTGCAGATTGGTGTAGCCCATGAGGTCGAGATCCACTGCACGGGCACACTCACGTCCTTCACGGATAGCCCAGACCACCAGAGACTGGCCTCTGTGCATATCTCCGGCCGTAAAGATGCGGTCGACCCCGGTTTTGTATCCGCCTTTTTCGGTCTGCACGTTGGTACGTCCGTCCACCGGCACGCCGAAAGACTCAGTAATGGTCTTTTCGCTTCCAAGAAAACCTGCCGCGATCAGAAGAAGTTCACAGGGCAGCGTCTTTTCACTGCCTTCTATTGGTGTACACACCCGCCTTCCGCTAGCCTTGTCCGTATGCCAATCCAGCTTAACAACCGTCACGGCCTTAAGTTTTCCTTTTTCGTCTTTAATAAATTCCTTCACCGTGGTCTCATAAAGCCGTGGATCGTGACCAAAGACGGCTATAGCCTCCTGCTGGCCGTAATCCGTCTTCTTGACTCTTGGCCATTCTGGCCAGGGATTGCTCTCCAGACGCTTTTCCGGTGCCTCCGGCATCATCTCAAGCTGAGTCACCGACCGGCAGCCGTGCCGCATACATGTGCCGACGCAGTCATTACCGGTGTCGCCGCCGCCGATGATGATGACATTTTTATCCTTCGCCGAAATATTTTTCTTATCCTTCAGGTTTGAATCCAGCAGGCTTTTCGTGTTTCTGGTCAGGAAATCAACGGCGAAATAAATGCCTTCCGCCTCGCGTCCGGGTGCACTGATGTCCCGGGGATTGCGGGAGCCGCAGCAAAGTACGACGCGGTCAAATTCCTTCAGAAGATCCTTTGCGCCAACATCCACACCGGCATTGATACCCGTCTTGAAAATAATGCCCTCCGCTTTCATCAGTTCCACGCGTCTATTTACGATTTTTTTGTCGAGTTTCATATTCGGAATGCCGTACATGAGAAGACCTCCTATACGGTCATCCCGCTCAAAGACTGTCACCAAATGTCCTCTCTGATTCAGGAGATCTGCCGTTGCCAGACCTGAGGGTCCGGAGCCGATGACGGCTACCTTCTTTCCGGTACGGCTTTTGGGAATGCGCGGCTTCACGAGACCGTTCTGAAAAGCATTTTCGATAATTGCCCGTTCATTTTCCTTCGTCGAAACCGGTGCATCATAAAGCCCGCAGGTGCAGGCATTTTCACAGAGAGCCGGACAGACACGGGAAGTGAATTCCGGAAAGTTGCTGGTTTTAGAAAGTCTCTCATAGGCCAGATCAAAGCAACCGCGGAAAACCAGATCATTCCATTCCGGAACCAGATTGTGTAGCGGGCAGCCGCTGGCCATACCCATGATGGGTTTTCCGTACTGGCAGAAGGGGACGCCGCAGTTCATGCAGCGGGCGCCCTGAAGCCGTTGTTCTTCATTGTCAAGATAATGATGAAATTCCTCAAAACCAGCAATGCGTTCCCTTGGTGCCTCCTCCGAGGAGACTTTGCGTTCATATTCCAAAAATCCTGTTGCCTTTCCCATCACTATGCCTCCTTCTTTGATGCGTAGAATGCTTCGATAAGAGCCTGTTCCTCAGAAAGACCTCTCTCCTCCATGCGACCGATCAGACGCTGCATCTTTTCGTAATCGTGCGGAATAATCTTCTTAAACTTCGGTAGATAAGCCTCAAAATCATTGAGAATCCGGCGGCCTTTTTCGGAACCTGTTCTGAGCACATGCTCCTCCAGCATACTTTTAAGCTCCGCCACCTCATATTTGTCGGTCAGCTCATAAGAGGCAACCATGCCCTTGTTAATGCGTGTGTATAGGTCATTATTTTCATCCAGCACATAAGCGATGCCGCCGCTCATGCCGGCCGCAAAGTTCTTTCCCGTCGGTCCGAGAATGGCGACGCGTCCGCCGGTCATGTATTCACATCCGTGATCTCCGACACCTTCAACGACGGCTATGGCGCCGGAATTCCGCACCGCAAAACGTTCGCCGGCTACACCGTTTATGAAGGCCTTGCCGCCGGTGGCACCGTAGAGAGCCACATTTCCGACGATGATGTTATCCTCAGCTTTAAAAGCGCTGCCCTTGGGTGGATAGAGGAAAAGCGAGCCGCCTGAAAGTCCCTTTCCGAAATAATCGTTGCTGTCGCCTTCCAGCTCCAGCGTCAGTCCCTTCGGAATGAAGGCACCGAAGCTCTGGCCGCCGGAACCGGTGCAGTGGATGCTGTATTGATTCTCTTGTGCCTTATTGCCCAGCTTTCTGGTAATCTCCGAGCCGAGGATTGTGCCGAAAGCCCGATCGGTATTGCCCACATCCACAGACAGATTTTTGGATTTATTGCCGGCAATGGCACCGGAAAGCTGCTTTAAGAGCACTTTTTCATCCATTGTCTTTTCCAGACGGAAATCATAGACCTGTTCCGGCTCGAAGGTGTTTCTGACACCTTCCTGACCGGCAAAGGGGTTATTCAGGATCTTGTCAAGGTTGATCCGCTTTTCCGCATCACTCAGGTTATCCTTTATTTTAAGAAGGTCGGAACGTCCCACCATCTCATCCACCGTTCTGAAACCGAGGCGTGCCATGTATTCACGCAGATTTTCCGCTATGAAGCGCATGAAATTGATGACATACTCCGGCTTGCCCATAAAACGCTTTCTCAGCTCCGGATTCTGGGTAGCGATGCCCATGGGGCAGGTATCCAGGTTGCATACCCGCATCATAACGCATCCAAGAACAACCAGGGGTGCCGTTGCAAAACCGAATTCCTCCGCACCCAGCAGGGCGGCAATGGCTACGTCACGACCTGTCATAAGCTTGCCATCCGTCTCGATTCTCACCTTATTGCGCAGACCGTTCATAAGAAGCGTCTGATGCGTTTCGGCCAGACCGAGCTCCCACGGAAGACCGGCATTGTGGATAGAGTTTCTCGGTGCCGCACCGGTTCCGCCATCATACCCTGAGATCAGGATAACCTGAGCACCGGCCTTGGCCACACCGGCCGCTATCGTACCCACGCCGGCCTCCGAAACCAGCTTGACGTTGATACGGGCTTCTTTATTAGCATTCTTCAGATCATAGATCAGCTCGGCCAGATCCTCGATGGAATAGATATCATGATGGGGCGGCGGCGAAATGAGAGCCACGCCCGGTGTCGAATTACGCGTTTTGGCTACCCATGGATAAACCTTGCTGCCCGGAAGATGGCCGCCCTCGCCGGGCTTCGCACCCTGAGCCATCTTGATCTGAATCTCCTTGGCCGAGGTCAGATAGCGGCTGGTGACACCAAAGCGTCCCGAAGCCACCTGCTTGATGGCCGAGCAGCGGTTTGGACCGCTCTTTGGAATATTCATTCTATCTTCGGACTCGCCGCCTTCACCGGTATTGGATTTGCCGTGGATGGCATTCATGGCAATAGCCAGCGTCTCGTGAGCCTCCTGAGAGATCGAGCCGTAGCTCATGGCACCTGTCTTGAAGCGCGTGACGATACTGTCAACGCTTTCCACTTCTTCAATGGGCACGCCTTTTTCAGGATAATTAAAATCAAGAAGCCCTCTTAAGTTCATGGTCGCCATCTCGTCGGTCAGCATCTTCGTGTAATCCTTGAAAAGCTTATAATCGCCCCGCCGCGTGGCCATCTGGAGGGTATGTATGGTGGCCGGGTTGTAGAGATGCTCCTCTCCGCCGCTCCTCATGCCGTGATCACCGACGGAATCTACTGTCAGATCGCTGGTCAGCCCCAGAGGATCAAAGGCCAGAACGTGACGTCTTTCGACGCCGTTTTCGATATCCTTCAGGGAAATGCCGCCTACACGGCAGATCGTGTTGGTAAAATAGGTCTCGATGACGTCTTCATCGATGCCGATGGCTTCAAAAATCTGGGAGCCCTGATAGGACTGAATGGTGGAGATTCCCATTTTTCCGGCAATCTTTACAATGCCGCTGAGCACGGCCTTATTATAATCCTCCACAGCCGCGTAATAATCTTTATCGAGAAGGTTCGACTCGATCAGATTGCGGATGGTTTCGTGAGCCAGGTATGGATTGACCGCCGAAGCACCGTAGCCAAGGAGCGTTGCAAAATGATGCACCTCACAGGGCTCCGCTGTCTCGAGAATGATGGAGCAGGAGGTTTTCTTCTTCGTCTTGACGAGATGATGGCTCAGAGCCGAAACCGCCAGGAGAGAGGGAATGGCTACATGGTTTTCATCTACGCCTCTGTCAGAGAGCACGATAATATTCGCACCATCGTGGAAAGCTCTGTCGGCCTCGACGAAGAGATGGTCAATGGCCTTCTTCAGGGATGTATTGGCATAATAAACGATGGGCAGCTCCACGACGCGGAAGCCCTCGTGGTTCATAGTCTTAATTTTCAAAAGATCCGTATCGGTTAGGATCGGATTATGAATCTTGAGAACCTTGCAGTTATTCGGTGATTCCTCCAGGAGATTGCCGCTGGTACCGAGGTACACCGAGGTCGAGGTGACGATTTCCTCTCTCAGGGTGTCGATGGGCGGGTTGGTGACCTGGGCGAAATGCTGCTTAAAGAAATGGAACAGCGGGTGATCATCCGGATTCAGTACCGGCAGCGCCGTATCCACGCCCATGGAAACCGTCTTTTCGATGCCGTTCAAGGCCATCGGCAGAATTCCGTCTATGATCTGCTCATAGCTGTAACCGAAATTCTTCTGCATTCTCTTAAGCTCTTCGCCGCGGATCTCGCGGATGCGGTTATTGGGAATGCGCAGCTCTTTCAGGGTGATGAGATTCGTATCCAGCCATTCGCCGTAGGGCTGACGGTTGGCGTATTTCATTTTAATCTCATCATCATCGATGAGCCGTCCCTCACGGAGATCAACGAGAAGCATTTTTCCGGGACGGAGTCGATCTTTGACAACGACCTCACTGGCCGGCATAGGCAGGACACCGACTTCAGACGAAAGAATGAGCCTGTCATCACTTGTAATGATGTAACGCGAAGGTCTTAAACCGTTCCGGTCGAGCACGGCGCCCACCACGTCACCGTCACTGAAAATAATGGAGGCCGGACCGTCCCACGGCTCCATCATTGTGGCATAATACTGGTAGAAATTTCTCTTTTCCTGGGGCATGTGGAGATTATTTTCCCAGGGCTCGGGAATGGTAAGCATGACAGCCAGAGGCAGATCCATGCCGCTCATGGTCAGAAACTCCAGCGTATTGTCAAGCATGGCCGAATCGGAGCCCTCGGCGTTGATGACCGGCATGATTCGGGGCATATCACTGTGAATCTCCTCCGAATCCATGTTTTCCTCACGGGCGTACATATTATCGGCATTGCCGCGGATGGTGTTGATCTCACCGTTATGGACAATGAAGCGATTCGGATGAGCTCTTTCCCAGCTGGGGAAGGTATTGGTGGAGAATCGCGAATGCACCAGGGCGATGGCGGACTCAAAATCCGGATCCTGAAGATCCTTATAGAAAGTTCTTAGCTGACCGACCAGGAACATACCCTTGTAAACGATGGTGCGGCTTGAGAGGGAAAGCACGTAGGTATTGTCATTGGACTGCTCAAAGACACGGCGGACTATGTAGAGCCGGCGGTCGAATTCAAGACCTTTGTCCAGCGAAGCCGGCTTTTCAACAAAGCCCTGCATGATTGAGGGCATACATTCACGCGCCTTGTCGCCTAAAACGTCCGGATTCGTCGGAACCTCTCTCCAGCCCAGAAATTTAAGACCTTCTTTTTCGGTCAGAACCTCAAACATTTTCCGGGCACGGTTTTTTAAAAGCTCGGACTGCGGAAAGAAGAACATGCCGACGCCGTATTCCCTTTCTCCGCCCAGTTTAATGCCCAACTCTTTTGTGGCTTTTAGCATAAATTTATGAGGAATCTGAGTCATGATGCCGACTCCGTCGCCGGTCTTGCCTTCGGCATCCTTACCGGCGCGGTGCTCCAGATTTTCCACGATGGAAAGGGCATCCTCCACATTCCGTCTGCTTTTTCGACCCTTAATGTCCACGCAGACACCGATGCCGCAGGCATCATGCTCACAGGACGGATCATACAAGGGTGAAACCGGTACATTTTTCCTTACATCAAACATAATGATCTTCCAACCTCCAACCGCTTAAATTTATAATTTCCTCGCATCAGCACACTCGTCTGAAAAGTCGACTGCTTTGCGCCTGCGTCACTTTTTATTCATTGGCGACGCTTTTTATACATATAAAAAACGCAAGGAGCACATTTTTTGCGCGTCCTTGCGTTCTTGCGGTTCAATATAAACCTGTTTTTTGATTTTGTAAAGCCCTAAAATTAAAATTGTCAGACAAATGCACAAAGGAGCATTTTTTATGTTGACAACAAAACGAAACGGGTGTACATTCACGGCATGGAAAAGGCAAAGGCGTCTTGCATTCAGCAATTCGCAGAGCCTTTTCTTTTTTGTTTTTAAAGAACACTATTGACAAGAAAAGGAGAATGAATCAATGGAAACAGTAGCAGATTATTTCGGAAGTCTTGTTTTTGATAAAAGAGTAATGAAAGCAGTATTACCGGCCGATGTATATCATAAGCTGAACAAAACGATAACGGAAGGCGTTCCTCTTGATCCTTCGGTTGCGGATGCCGTTGCGTTAGCAATGAAGGAGTGGGCTGTGGAAAACGGAGCAACTCATTTCACACATTGGTTCCAGCCCCTTACGGGTGTAACCGCTGAGAAGCACGACAGCTTCATAACACCGGCACCGGATGGAAGAGTCCTTATGGAGTTTTCCGGCAAGGAGCTTATAAAAGGCGAGCCGGATGCATCCAGCTTCCCATCGGGAGGCCTTAGAGCCACATTTGAGGCGCGCGGATATACGGCATGGGATCCGACTTCATACGCATTTATAAAAGGAAAGACGCTCTGCATTCCCACGGCATTTTGTTCATACGGCGGCGAAGCACTGGATAAAAAGACACCTCTGCTTCGTTCAATGCAGGCACTTAACAAGCAGGCGCTCAGAATATTAAAGCTTTTCGGAAAAGATAATGTAAAGGCTGTAAATACATCTGTCGGACCGGAGCAGGAGTATTTCCTCGTAGATAGAAAGCTCTACGAGCAGAGAAAAGATCTTATGTTCACAGGCAGAACGCTTTTCGGAGCACGTTCGCCCAAAGGACAGGAGATGGACGACCATTACTTCGGCGTTATAAAGCCCCGTGTAGCGGAGTATATGGAGGATCTGAATAAAGAACTCTGGAAGCTTGGCATATATGCAAAGACAGAGCACAACGAGGTTGCGCCCGCACAGCACGAGCTTGCGCCCATATATACCTCAATGAATATAGCTGCGGATCACAACCAGCTTACAATGGAGATAATGCAGAAGGTTGCCCTTAAGCATGGCCTTGTCTGCCTGCTTCACGAGAAGCCCTTTGCCGGTGTAAACGGTTCCGGAAAGCATAATAACTGGTCCATATCCACAAGCGACGGAAAGAACCTTCTTTCACCGGGAGATACACCGTATGAGAACGTTCAGTTTCTGCTCTTCCTTGTAGCAGTAATTCAGGCCGTTGACGATTACCAGGATCTTTTAAGACTTTCCGTTGCAACTGCAGGAAACGATCATCGTCTCGGAGCAAACGAAGCACCGCCGGCTGTTGTTTCCATATTTGTAGGAGATGAGCTTAACGCTGTACTTGAGGCTATAGAATCCGATACGGAGTACACCGGCGTTGAGAAGAAGATGATGAAGCTCGGCGCAAGCGTTATTCCGAAATTCTTCAAGGACACAACGGACAGAAACAGAACATCACCGTTTGCATTCACAGGAAACAAGTTCGAATTCCGTATGCTTGGTTCGTCAAACTCAATCTCATGCGCAAATATAATGCTTAACGGAGCTGTTGCGTATACTCTTAAAAAATTTGCCGACGAGCTTGAAAAGGCAGATAACTTCGATGTGGCGGTACATAAGCTTATCCAGAAGTCCATAAAGGATCATAAGCGCATAATATTCAACGGCAACGGCTATGATGAGTCCTGGATAGAAGAGGCAACGAAGGTAAGAGGACTTCTCAATTACAGAACAACACCGGATTGCATGCCTCATCTGCTTGACGAAAAGAATGTCGAAATGCTTACGTCCCTTGGCATAATGTCCAAGACAGAGATAGAGTCTCGTACGGATATAATGCTGGACAACTACAGCAAGAGCGTTATCATCGAAGCAAATACCATGGTGGATATGTCGAAGAAACAGATAATTCCTGCAATAGAGAAGTATTCGGAAGTTCTTTCCAGCGCTGCACTGGCAAAGAAACAGATCGACGCATCTCTTGTAAGCTGTTACGAGAAGAAGACGCTTTCAAAGCTTTCGGTTCTTGTTGATCAGATCTCAATGAAGACAGAAGAGCTTGAGACCGAAGTTGCAAAGGTAAATGCCATAAGCGATACCATCGAAAAAGGATATGCAATCAGGGATAACGTACTTCCGAAGATGAGCGAACTTCGTGTAAGCTGCGACGAGGCCGAGATGACTGTCGGAAAAGATTACTGGCCATTCCCCACATACGGCGACCTGCTGTTCAGCGTTTGTTGATAGTGCGAAGCGCGAAGCAATGCTGTATCAGATAATATAGCAAAATTAAAAAAGTATACGTTTTACGGATCCGTACCTCCACACGTTATCCGAAAACGTATACTTTATTTTTGCAAGAATGTTGAAAACATCGGCATAAATCTGATACAATGCTTTTTATATTTAAGAGGCGGGACGGAAAGTCAAAAAGCACTTATAAGTCAAAAAATCAATCCATAAAGGAGATCAGCATTATGAAAAAAACAAAGGGCTTTATTGCCGAATTCAAAGAGTTTATATCCCGTGGCAGCGTGGTTGATCTGGCAGTCGGCGTTATCATCGGCAGCGCATTTACATCAATCGTAAATTCACTCGTTAACGATATTATCATGCCGATAATCGGACTTCTTTTCGGTGGAATAGATTTTACAAATCTGCGTTATGTGATCACACCGGCGCAGGGGGATGTTCCGGAAGCTGCTATTTATTACGGTAATTTCATTCAGTGTGTTGTGAATTTCCTGCTTATCGCACTTGTTATATTCATGGTCGTCAAGGCAATCAACAGCTTTCATCACAAAAAGGATGAGCCTGCTGAAGAGCCGGCACCGGCTGAACCGTCGGAAGAAGTTCAGCTTCTGCGTGAAATCCGCGATATGATGGCGAAACAGGATAAATAATAGGCTGTGCTTTTAATAATAATTTGACGCACTTATTGATGTAGAGTAAAATAGTTAAGAAAATGATTAAACATTTTTAGGCCGGCAGGCAGATGTGCCGACCTAAAAACTTTGTTATGGAGGAAGCTTATAATGTCAAATTGTGCCATTGTAGGGGTAAACTGGGGAGATGAAGGCAAGGGTCGTATGGTCGATCTCCTTACGGAAAATTATGATATTGTAGTCCGTTTTCAGGGCGGCGGAAATGCCGGACACACCGTTATAAATGAATACGGTAAATCGGCACTTCACCTTTTGCCGTCTGGAATCTTCAGAAAAGGCGTAGTTAATATTCTCGGAAACGGGGTTGCCGTAGATGCACAGAGCCTTTGCGAGGAGATAGAGTCTTTACGCGCAAACGGAGTTGAGATAAGCCCCGAAAATCTTAAGATAAGCAACAGAGCATCGCTCTTGCTTCCGTGGCACAAGCTTCTGGACGAGCTTGAGGAAAAGAGACTTGCCGATAAGAAGTACGGCTCGACAAAGCAGGGCATAGCGCCTTTTTATTCCGATAAATATCAGAAGAAGACGGTTCTTGCAGGTGATCTTTATTATCCCGAAAAGCTCATGGCAAGACTTGCTGATATCGCAGAGTGGAAAAATCTCATCATAAAGAATGTTTACGGCGGCGAAGAGGTTACAATGGAGGCGCTCGAGGCATGGGTTAAGGACTACGGCGAGAAGATAAAACCCTTCGTATGTGACACCGGGTTATTACTCCGCAATGCTGTTAAAGAAGGCAAGAACGTGCTCTTTGAGGCACAGCTCGGAACGCTGCGCGATCTTGATTTCGGTATCGTTCCTTATACAACATCATCAAATACCATAGCTGCGTATGCACCCATCGGTTCCGGATGTCCGGCTGCCAAGGTGGACGACATCATCGGCGTTGCAAAGGCATATTCAACATGTGTCGGCGAAGGTCCCTTCACAAGTGAAATGTTCGGTGAGGAAGCTGATAAGCTTAGAGAAGAAGGCGCAGAGTACGGTGCCAAGACGGGACGCCCCAGAAGAGTCGGCGCTCTTGATCTTGTGGCTACGAGATACGGCGCATACATGCAGGGAACAACTGCCATAGCTCTTACGAAGTTAGACATCCTCAGTTATATGGACAAGATACCTGTTTGCACCCATTATATGCTGGACGGAGAACAGACCGACGAGTTCCCTTATCCGACGGCGTTGCCGGATGCAAAGCCCATTATAGAATATATGGACGGCTGGAAGTGCGACATTTCCGGAATAAGAAAGTGGGAAGATCTTCCTGAGGCAGCACGTAAATACGTTGAATTTATCGAAAAAGAAATAGGCTGTTTCGTAAAATACGTTTCCGTCGGACCGGAGCGCGACAGCATCATAATTCGTGAGGAGGCTTAATATGGGCAACAAGTACGAATCTCCTTTATCGTCAAGATATGCGTCGGAATATATGCTGGAGTTGTTTTCTTCGCAGAAGAGAATAGAAACATGGAGAAGACTTTGGGTTGCTCTTGCACGAGCTGAGCACGAGCTTGGTCTTCCCGTCAGTGAAGAACAGGTAAAAGAGCTTGAAGAGCATATAACGGATATTGATTTCGAGGCGGCTGCAAAGCGCGAAAAAGAAGTGCGTCATGATGTAATGGCACACGTTTATGCATACGGCCTTGCGGCTCCGTCGGCAGCGGGAATCATCCATCTCGGAGCGACGAGCTGCTATGTAACTGACAATGCGGACGTTATCCTTTATCGCGACGGTCTTCTTTATTTGAGAAACGAGCTTCTTAATGTTATCTCGAATCTTGCCGATTTCGCAGAAAAATACAAAGCGTTGCCGACACTTGGCTACACCCATTATCAGCCGGCACAGCTTGTTACGGTAGGAAAAAGAGCATCCCTTTGGATGCAGGATTTCGCATCTGATTTGGAGGAGCTTGATTTTGTTATATCTTCGATGAAGCTTCTGGGCTGCCGCGGTACAACTGGTACAGAGGCAAGCTTTATGGATCTCTTCGAGGGCGACAGGGATAAGATCCTTGAGATGAACAGAAAGATCTGTGCTGAATTCGGATTTAATGAAATCTTTGATGTTGCGGGACAGACATATCCCAGAAAGCTTGATTCCAGAATACTGAACTGCCTTTCATCAATTGCACAGTCTGCGTACAGAATGGCAAATGATATCCGCCTTCTTCAGCATGACAGACAGCTTGAGGAGCCCTTTGAGAAGAATCAGATCGGATCATCCGCAATGCCTTACAAGAGAAACCCGATGCGTTCGGAGCGTATCTGTTCGCTTTCACGTTACTTGATGGCGGACGCGGCAAATGCTGCAAACACGGCTTCGGTACAGTGGCTTGAGAGAACACTTGACGATTCCGCAAACAGAAGGATTTCAATGCCGGAAGGCTTCCTCTGCGCGGATGCTGTTTTAAGACTTTGCCAGAACGTAACATCCGGTATCGTCGTAAATGAGAAGATCGTAGAGCGCACCGTCATGGAATACCTGCCTTTTATTGCAACCGAAAATCTTATGATGGAGGCTGTAAAGAGGGGCGGCAACAGGCAGCAGCTCCACGAACTTATCAGGGAATGCTCCATGCAGGCAACAGCCGAAATGAAGCAGGGTAAGGGCTGTGACCTTCTTAAATACCTTGCTCAGCACAAGGAATTCAACATGACCGAGGACGAGATGAAAGAGGTCCTGAAACCGGAGCTTTACACAGGCAGCTGTCCTCAGCAGGTAGACGATTACCTTAAAAAGATCAGACCAATCATTGCTGACCTCAAAAAAGAGGCACCGGAGATTAATCTTTGATTATTGCCTAGGACACGCCAGCCGTGTCCTAACGGTTTTTAATTGGTCGATATAAAAAAGGAGATATTTGATGAATCAGGAAAAAGTCATTGTAATTGACTTTGGCGGACAGTACAATCAGCTCGTTGCAAGGCGGGTACGTGAGTGTAATGTTTATTGCGAAATCTATTCTTACAGGACACCGATTGACAAGATTAAAGAGATGAACCCGAAAGGAATCATCCTTACCGGCGGGCCGAACAGCTGCTATGAGGAAGGTGCTCCGACGTACTCGAGAGAGCTTTTTGAGCTTGGAATCCCGGTGCTTGGACTCTGTTATGGTGCACAGCTTATGCAGCACATTTTGGGCGGAAAGGTTGAGCGTGCCAGCGTTCAGGAATACGGAAAAACGGAAGTTTCCGTAGATAAGTCATCTGCGCTTTTTGAAAACGTTTCAGAAAATACTGTTTGTTGGATGAGCCACTTCGATTATATAAGCGCACTTGGAGAGGGCTTCAAGGCAATCGCTCACACAAAAGATTGTCCCGTTGCGGCGTTCGAAAATGATGATAAAACGCTTTACGGAATACAGTTTCATCCGGAGGTACTCCACACTCCTGAAGGAACGAAGATGATACATAATTTCGTACGTAATATTTGCGGCTGCGATGGTTCGTGGAAAATGGATTCTTTCGTAAAAACCCAGATCGAAGCCATTCGCAAAAAGGTCGGAGACGGAAAAGTCTTGCTTGCGCTTTCGGGCGGAGTTGATTCATCTGTTCTTGCCGCACTTTTGGCAAAGGCAATAGGAAAACAGCTCACGTGCGTTTTCGTAGATCATGGTCTTATGCGTAAGAACGAAGGCGACGAGGTGGAAAGCGTATTTGCGAAGAGCGGCCAGTTTGACATAAATTTCGTGCGTGTCAATGCAGCAGAGCGTTATTATAAAAAGTTGGCCGGCGTTACCGAGCCTGAGAAAAAACGTAAGATAATAGGCGAAGAGTTTATCCGCATCTTCGAGGAAGAGTCGAAGAAGATCGGCAAAGTTGATTTCTTGGCACAGGGAACCATATATCCGGACGTTGTGGAAAGCGGCCTTGGCGGCGAGTCAGCCGTTATAAAATCGCATCACAATGTGGGCGGACTGCCTGATTATGTTGATTTTAAAGAGATAATCGAGCCTCTTAGAACACTTTTCAAGGATGAAGTTCGAAAAGCCGGACTTGAGCTTGGACTTCCGGAGTTTCTGGTATACAGACAGCCATTCCCCGGACCGGGTCTTGGAATACGTATAATCGGCGAGGTGACGGGCGATAAGGTTCATATCGTTCAGGATGCGGATTACATTTACCGTACCGAGGTTGATAAAGCTGCAGCAGAATACAAGAAAGAACATGGCACAGATGCGCCGTGGAAACCCGATCAGTATTTCGCAGCACTTACAAATATGCGTTCCGTTGGTGTAATGGGCGATGAGCGTACGTACGACTACGCCGTTGCAATACGCGCAGTCCGCACAGTCGACTTCATGACGGCAGAGGCGGCAGACATCCCGTTCGATGTCCTCCAAACCGTAATGAACAGAATAATAAAAGAAGTCCGCGGGGTAAACAGAGTATTCTATGACCTCACAAGTAAACCGCCGGGGACGATCGAGTTTGAATAAAAAAAGAAGTTGAAAGAATCCAGTATTTATGCGGGTTTCG
>CAYMAY010000036.1:8495-15380 GCA_964388555.1 uncultured Lachnospiraceae bacterium | reverse complement strand
TTTCTTCCACAGCCGCCGTTTCAACCGGCTCATCCTCAGATGCCTGCTCTTCGTCCTTATTCTCCCCTGTCGCCTGCTTTTCTATATTTTCGCGAATGCTTCTGAAAAAGTCATCCTCAACGAACTCCCGGCTCTTTTTCTCGCTTTCGTTTTCGTTCTCGATGTTTTCAATGCTCTTTTCCAGCTGTTTTTTAAGATCCGGACGAACCCCCATAAATTCGGGAGATGTTACAGGAATCCTGTTAACCTCATCGCCGAGAGGTGTTGCTGCGGAGTCTACACTTTCGATATCCTTTGTGGCTTCCTCGCCGGCCTTGCTTATCCTGTCTATAACAGATCCGCTCTTTTTTGGTGCATCAAACTCGGCGAGTCCTTCAACTCCCTCCGTCTTATAAATTACATCTTCATCGGATTCTCTCTGTTCCTTATCGAAGTATGCCTTCTGTGAAGCCGTAAGAGGTGTATATTTCTGCTTAAGCTCCATGGCTTTTAAAACATACTTGCCCTCGGCAAACCAGAGTATCATATCATCGCAGGTTTCCACACACTTGTCTTCCATACCTGCCTTGCTGTAAAGACGTGCCAGCTCGTATGACCACTTCTCTGTGTATTCTCTCTCCTTATACTCCTCAAGTATGCGTATCTGCTCTTCGATAGGCTTCTTCGTTGCTCTTGCCAGCTTGTACCCAAGAAGAATCTTTCCGTTGTCGTTGGGAGCAAGCTTGCAATACTGCTTATAATAATCCTGTGCAGCCTTTGCATCTTTTTGCTTTATACATACTTCGGTAAGTCTGTAGAGAATATTCTTGCCTATTGTGGAATGCCCCAGTGCCAGATTGAGTACGTTTTTGCATTTATCATACTCTTTGTTCACCTCATAAACGTCCGCCACCATATTCAGTGTGCGCACACTCTTGACCTTCCTCCAATCGACGCCGTCCACAAGCTTAAGTGCAGCATCATAATCCTTAATACGCAGATATTCCTGAAGCTTGTTAAGTTTCTCCTGATACTCTGTCTTATCCATGAGTTCTCCTTACTAGCATTACTGTTAACTTATCGTTTCAGTAACTTATTTTCCGACTTTTGCCTCGCTCTTTATGGCCCTCTCATCCAACTTCTCTAAGTGCCATATATCGTCCACGTAGTCCTGTATAGTTCTGTCGGAACTGAACTTTCCGCACAGTGCGGTATTTGTAAGTGCAGACACAGCCCACGCTTTTCTGTCGCAGTATTTCTCTGAAGCCTTCCTCTGTGCTTCGAGATATGATCTGAAATCGGCAATCGTGAAATACATATCCGGTCTGTCTCTGTAGAGAAGCGAATCATAAAGATCCCTGAACATCTCGGTATCGCCGTTCGCAAATGTTCCGTCGATAAGTGTATTCAGAACCTTCTGTATCTCCTGATCCGCGTTTACGATCTCCCATGGTCTGTAATTGCCCATACGCTCGTACTCCATTACCTCATCAGCGGAAAGACCGAATATAAAGGCATTCTCTTCGCCAACTTCTTCAACTATCTCGACGTTGGCACCATCCATCGTGCCCAGCGTAAGGGCGCCGTTCATCATAAACTTCATATTCCCGGTACCGGAAGCCTCGCGGCTGGCCGTCGATATCTGCTCAGAAATATCAGACGCTGCGAATATCATCTCGGCATTGCTCACGCGGTAATCCTCAATGAACACGACCTTTATCCTGCCGTCTACGTCCTTATCGTTGTTTACCACATCGGCTACGCTGTTTATAAGCTTTATTATATTTTTAGCCCTGTAATAGCCCGCGCTGGCCTTTGCTCCGAAAATATACGTCTTGGGATATATGATGATCCCCGGATCTTTTTTGATCTGCAGATACTCATATATTATATGAAGCACATTGAGAAGCTGTCTCTTGTACTCGTGCAGTCTCTTTACCTGGCTGTCGAATATAGAATCCGGATCAACCTCTATTCCGTTATGCTCAAGGATATAAGCCGCCAGTTTTTTCTTATTCTCCCGCTTTATCTGCATGAACTCCTCGAGAGCCGCCTCGTCTGCCGTAAGGGGCATGAGCTTTTTCATCTCACTGAGATCAGTTATCCAGCCTGTACCTATCTTGGAGCTTATCCAATCCGAAAGAAGCGGATTTCCGTGAAGCAGGAATCTCCTCTGGGTCACGCCGTTTGTCTTATTATTGAATTTCTCCGGCATCATCTCATAGAAATCCTTAAGCTCTCTGTTTTTCAGGATTTCCGTGTGAAGGCGCGCCACACCGTTTACAGAGAAGCTTGCGGCTATTGCAAGATTTGCCATTCTGACCTGACCGTCTTTAAGGATAGCCATGCTGTCGGCCTTCTCCTGATGTCCCGGATACATCTCGTTTATCTGATTGATAAATCTTCTGTTTATTTCCTCGATTATCTGATACACACGGGGAAGCAGACGGCTGAATATATCTATGGGCCATTTTTCCAGTGCCTCTGCCATTATGGTGTGATTCGTGTAGGCACATGCATGGGTCGTTATCTCCCACGCTTCGTCCCATGTGAGATTTTCCTCATCCAGCAATATGCGCATAAGCTCCGCGACGGCAACCGTCGGGTGCGTATCATTCATCTGGAATACGACCTTATCCGCAAGACCGTGTATATCGTCGTGTCCCATCTTATATTTCTGTATTGCCGTCTGAACACTGGCCGACACAAAGAAGTACTGCTGTTTAAGCCTCAGCTCCTTGCCCTGTGTGTGATTGTCGTTGGGATAGAGGACTTCTGTAATGTTTTTGGCAAGCGTAGTCTGCTCTACTGCCTTAAAATAATCTCCCTTGTCAAAGGACGCAAGCTGGAATTCGTCCAGCGGCTCGGCATCCCATATTCTTAGGGTATTTACAACCCTGTTTCCGTATCCTATAACGGGCAGGTCATATGGAATAGCCTTAACAGCCTGATAATCCTCGTGATCAAACGTGCTGCGTCCTGTCTTCTCGTCGTATTTGATAGCAACTCTGCCGCCGAATCTTATCTCCTTGGCATACTCAGGACGCTTAAGCTCAAACGGATACATGCCGTCGGTAAGCCAGTTATCGGGCTGCTCTATCTGATATCCGTTTTCTATTTTCTGTTTAAACATACCGTAGTGATATCTTATTCCACAGCCGTATGCCGGATATCCTAAAGTTGCGAGGGAATCCATAAAGCATGCCGCAAGTCTGCCCAGACCGCCGTTTCCCAGCGCCGGGTCACGTTCCTCGTCCTCAATGGCATTGATATCTATTCCCAGCTCGTCCAAAGCCTCTTTTACCACATCGTAATAAGAAAGGCTCAGAAGGTTGTTTCCCAGATATCTTCCCGTGAGGAATTCCATAGACATGTAATAAACTATCTTTGGATCTTCCTCTTTTATCTTTTTCTGTGTATCCATCCACGCGTCGATTATCTCATCGCGCAGTACTAAACAAAGGGATACATATATCTGATGCATAGTCGCATCCTCAAGATCCCGTCTAAATGAATTTCTGATGTTCTCCCTAAGCTGCCTTTTAAATTCCTCTTTAATAAGATTAAGATTATTCAGCAATGTCCTTTTCAACTCCCATCATCACTTTTTCGTCGTTAATGTTCCACTCTTTAACGTAACCCTTAGTCTTTCCAAGAACAATATTATTTGCAAGCACTTCTCTGCAGATCTCGTCTCTATTGTCGGAAAGGATACTCTCTATCTTCTCATTTCCTTCAGCATAGATGATTATCTTATCCATAACCTCAAAGCCGGCTTCTTTTCTCATAGTCTGGACTTTGCTTATGATCTCTCTCTCAAAGCCCTCTGCGATAAGCTCAGGTGTAAGGTTTGTATCAAGAACAACCGTAATGTTAGCGTTCGACTCGGATACATATCCCTCTACCTTAGCCGACTCGATAAGAAGATCCTCTTCCGCAAGCTCAACGCTTGTACCGTTTATATCAAGCACGATCTTGCCGTTCGCCTTAAGCTCGCTCATTGCCGCGTTTCCGTCGATATTTGCAAGGGCGTTTCTTATTCCGCCTACAAGCTTTCCGAACTTCGGTCCCACTGTCTTAAGCTGCGGCTTAAACTGATAAGAAACAAAGTTCTCGATATCATCGGTGAAGCAGACTTCTTTTATGTTAAGCTCATCTTCGATGACATCTATATAAAGCTTGCCCAATGTGAAGCTGCTCTTTACATACATCTTTGCCAGGGGCTGACGGTTTTTGATATTCACGGAGTTTCTGCAGGCTCTTCCCATAACAACGATGTCGAGAAGGTTCTTCATGTTCTCCTCAAGCTCCGGAAGGATCCACTCCTCGTGTACCTTCGGGAAATCACAAAGGTGAATACTCTCAGGCACGCTTTGATCTACGCTTCTTACGATGTTCTGGTAGATCTGCTCCGTCATGAACGGGATCATGGGCGCAGCCGCCTTTGAGAACTCCGAAAGAGCCGTGTAAAGCGTCATGTAAGCATTTATCTTGTCCTGCTCCATACCCTTAGCCCAGAAACGCTCTCTTGAACGTCTTACATACCAGTTGCTGCAATCATCTATAAAGCTGTCCAGCGCTCTTGCCGTCTCAGGTATCTTATAGTTTGCAAGATTATCGTCAACTGTACGGATTGTTGAATAAAGGCGTGAAAGCAGCCATTTATCCATAACGCCGAGTTTATCATAATCAAGTATATACTTTGTCGGGTCGAAGCCGTCGATCTCCGCATAAAGCACGTAGAACGCATATGTATTCCAGAGCGTTCCCATGAAACGACGGGAATATTCCTGAACAGCCTTGCCATGGAATCTGTTGGGAAGCCACGGTGCACTGTTTATATAGAAATACCAGCGGATCGCATCTGCTCCGTATGTCTTAAGAGCCTCAAAGGGATCTACCGCATTGCCCTTTGATTTACTCATCTTCTGACCGTGCTCATCAAGAACATGACCCAGAACGATTACGTTTTCGTACGGCGCCTTATTAAACAGAAGGGTCGATATTGCCAACAGTGAATAGAACCATCCTCTCGTCTGGTCTACAGCCTCTGATATAAACTTCGCCGGGAACTGCTGTTTGAATATCTCCTCGTTCTCGAAGGGATAATGATGCTGCGCAAAAGGCATCGAACCCGAATCGAACCAGCAGTCTATAACCTCCGGAACTCTCTTCATTGTCTTGCCGCACTCGGGACACTTGATCGTAACCTCGTCGATGTATGGGCGATGAAGTTCGATGTTATCAGGACAGTTGTCCGACATTTTCTTAAGCTCGGCAATGCTTCCTATTGAATGCATATGACCGCAGTCAGAGCATACCCAGATGTTTAATGGCGTGCCCCAGTAACGGTTTCTGGAGATGCCCCAGTCCTGAACGTTTTCGAGCCAGTCGCCGAAACGTCCTTTTCCTATGCTTTCCGGTATCCAGTTTATCGTGTTGTTGTTTCTGATAAGATCATCCTTAACAGCCGTCATGCGGATGAACCAGGACTCACGCGCGTAATAGATGAGCGGCGTGTCGCATCTCCAGCAATGAGGATATTCATGCTCAAACTTCGGTGCGCTGAAAAGCTTGCCCTGCGCATCCAGATCCTTTAATACGAGGGGATCCGCATCCTTAACGAACTTGCCGGCGTACGGGGTTTCCTTTGTCATCTCGCCCTTGCCGTCTACAAACTGGATGAACGCGATGTCATATTTCGTGCAGACTCTGTTATCGTCGTCACCGAATGCAGCCGCCATATGAACTATGCCGGTACCGTCTGACATTGTAACGTAATCATCGCAGGTAACGATAAATGCTTTTTTATTCTTCTGTGATTTTACCGCCTCACCGGTGCATTCAAAGAGGGGCTCATACTCTCTGTATTCGAGATCGCGTCCCGGCATTTCCTCTAATATCTCATATGCCTTTTCGCCCTCTTCAGCAAGAGAACCGAGAACCTTGTCCAAAAGCTCCTTTGCCATGTAATATGTTCTGCCGTCGACAGCCTTTACCTTGCAATATGTGTCTTTCGGATTGACGCAAAGACCGACGTTGGACGGAAGTGTCCACGGCGTTGTCGTCCATGCGAGATAATATGCGTCCTCATCTTTAGCCTTGAATCTTACAACGGCAGAACGCTCTTTTAATGTCTTATAACCCTGAGCAACCTCCTGCGCTGAAAGCGGGGTTCCGCAGCGCGGGCAATAGGGTACGATCTTAAAGCCCTTGTATAAGAGCTTCTTTTCCCATATCTGTTTTAATGCCCACCACTCTGACTCGATGAAGTTGTTGTCGTATGTTACGTATGGGTTCTCCATGTCTGCCCAGAAGCCGACCTTATCGGAGAAATCCTCCCACATGCCTTTGTATTTCCATACGCTTTCCTTGCACTGGTCAATGAACGGCGCCATTCCGTATTCTTCTATCTGCTCTTTGCCGTTTAAGCCGAGCTTTTTCTCTACCTCGATCTCAACAGGAAGACCGTGGGTATCCCATCCTGCTTTTCTCGGAACCTCATAGCCCTTCATTGTTCTGTAACGGGGTATCATATCTTTGATTACACGCGTAAGAACGTGGCCTATATGCGGCTTTCCGTTTGCCGTAGGCGGTCCGTCGTAAAACGTATATATCGGGTTTCCCTCTCTCTCCTCGAGACTCTTTTCGAATATTTTGTTTTTATTCCAAAAATCCAGAACATCCTTTTCGCGTGAAACAAAATTAAGACTTGTATCGACTTTCTTGTACATGCTGTTTTCCCATTGACGATTTTAAACCGCCGTCCTCCGTAAACATTTCTTATTATATATGCCAATCATCTTACGCGTATCTTTTGCAGGCACGCAAAAAAGACGTACTTATTGGCACTATTAAGTCGTATCATAGCACAAATAAAAAAAGTTCACAACCCACCGCATAAAT
>CAYMAY010000036.1:4862-8395 GCA_964388555.1 uncultured Lachnospiraceae bacterium | reverse complement strand
AAGTTTTTAAATGCCTCCGGTGTTTCGAAATCCGTTTTCATCTCAACAAATCTCTTCTCTTTTGCTGAGATCAGAATTCCTTCCATGACTTCAAGGGCGTGCACGGCCATATCACCGCTGGCGCGATTCTTTCTGTGCTCCTCAATAGCTATGACCATGTCAACAAGTCCGATTCCTCTGCTGTTTTCAGCCTGTCCCGTCTGATTGAAAGGTCCTTCAACCTTAATCTTCTCCCACTCGGAATTAAGATCCTCATCGAGTCTCGGCATATGAAGCCATCTGCTGGAATTTCTGCCTCTGAACAAAAGCTCTCCGCCATATATGTTCGGTCCGTCGCAGGGGTCCTGCTCTGCCATGGCAATGGTTCCCTCGGTGCCGTAGATCTCAAGTCTCGGAAGAACCGAATCCCATACGTCGAAGCTGACATCAAGAGTTACGATAGCGCCGTTTTTGAATTTAATGTTTGAAATTATATGAGTATAAACGTCCGGGGAAACCTTGATCTCCTGACCTTTTTTTGCTCCCGAACAGATCACTCTTGTGTCATCGCCGATGGTGCCCATTGCACAGACGCTGTCCACAGGTCCGAAAAGTGAAAGAAGGCAATGCATATAGTAAGGTCCCATGTCAAGAAGAGGACCGCCGCCCGGACGATAATAGAATTCCGGTGACGGATGGAACCACTCCCAGCCCTTGCACATCATAGACGCACTGGCTCCGATGGCTTTTCCGATCTTACCGCTGTCTATCGCTTCCTTCATGGCCTGTATTCTTCCGCCCATAAATGTATCGGGAGCACATCCGCAGTAAAGATTCTTTTCTTTGGCAAGATCAAGTATCTCTTTTGCTTCCTTAAACGTTGCCGAAAACGGTTTCTCCGAATATACATGCTTGCCGTGCTTAACAGCCTCCATGCTGTAATAATAATGAGTTTCCGGATTTGTAAGATTCATAACAACATCAATATCCGGGTCGGCTATAAGCTCGTCTCCGCTTGCATAAGCCTTTTTGAAACCAAACTGCTCGGCTTTTTTCTGAGCCTTTTCGATGGAGCGGCACGCACATCCGTACAGCTCTACGTATTGCGGGTATTTGTTTAGATTATTTAAGTACACTGTACTTATGTCACCTAATCCGATAACACCAATTTTGTACGCCTTCATTGTTTCCCTCGCTTTCCGTTTTCCGATTTCAAAGATAATTCATTGACCCATAAAAACCTCTCGGCCAATTGCATTTAGCCGGAGCATTTTTCCGATCAACGCTGTGATCATTATATCAGAAAAACGTATTACAGTTCTACCCATACATTGCCATTTTTTTGGCTTTCCAGGCACGCTTCGACAAAGCGCATTCCCATAACACCGTCATCAATGGTCGGGAAAGTGAAGCCGTCTGCCTCCCTGCCTTCCATCTTAGCCATAAGCACTTCCGCGTAGGAACGGTAAATATTTCCGAACGCTTCGTAATATCCCTCATGATGCTGTGTATCAACACGTGTTATGCGCAGGCTTTCGCTGCACATGTAAGATCGTCCTGCCTCGAGGTACTGGATCGGCTGACCCAGTTTGCTGTATTTAAGCACACCCGGTGCGGCATGATCCCACTGCAGCGCACCCTTGCTGCCGATAACATAAATACTCGGCTCGCAGGCTGTGCCCACCGCGATCTGGGATGCCCATAATTCGCCGGTCACGCCATCTCCCAGATCAAGTAAAACGGTGGAATTTGTCTCCAGCGGCACGTATCTGGGATATGTGTCAAGCATTGCCAAAACTCTCTTTACATGCAGACCCGTAAACTGAACCAGCATCTGCTCCGCATGAAGACCCAAATCTGCGGTACACAGTGAATTTCCCGCTATATCAGGATTAAGTCTCCACGGAAGTGCTTCGCCGGGCTGGGGGCTTATGGATTCGATAACCCAGTCCTCGGGATGTGCCACCCGCACATGAATGATATCGCCTATGGCGCCGGAACGGATCATCTCCCTGGCCTGACGGATCACGGCATATCCCGTATATGTATAGGTCAGCCCGAACACGACCTGTTTTTCATGGGCTATGCGCTGCAATTCCTTTGCCTCTTCCGTCGTCGTAGTCAGCGGTTTGTCGCACATAACGTTGAAGCCGTGCTCCATAAAGCATTTTGCTATCTCAAAATGACTGTTGTTGGGTGTTGCGATGGTAACAAAGTCAATCCTGTCATCGCGTTTGGATTCGCATTCCGCCATTTCCTTATAATCGGAATAAATCCTGTTCATATCCGGAAGATTCCAAGCCTCTGCCGTATTCTTGTTTTTTTCCATACTTCTGGAAAAGCATCCTGCCACAAGCTCGCACATATCATCCATTCTTGCGCCCTGGCGGTGACAGCACCCGATATAGGCACCCAGGCCTCCGCCAACCATTCCATACTTTAAGCGTTTCATTACAAATTCTCCTTAAACCTCGATCGTTTCTACAAGCTCATATTTCCCACTTTTTGCCGATCTTGCGGCCGCTTCCGCAATCAAAACCGCCTGCAGACCGTCTATTCCTCCGACCGGAGCCTCGCTGCGCTCCGTAAGTGCCTTTGCAAATGCTTCCAACTCTACAAAATACGCTTCTTTATATCTCTGCTGGAAATGCCACGGATTCTTCGCGGAATGATATCCGCCCTCCGCACCGTAAAGACGCACATTGTTGTCTTCTACGTTCTGATCTATTATCATGCCCTTGCTGCCAAGCGCTTCTATTCTCTGATCTTCACCAAAGGTCGCTCTTCTTGATGCTTCAAGTATTGCAAGTGCACCGTTTGCAAACTTAATTATAGCATGTGCGCTGCCAAAGTCATCAAATTCCGCTATTATCGGATCACAGACATTTGTTCCCGTTGCGTAAACCCCCACTGCCTCACTGCGCAGTATAAATCTCGCCATATCAAAATCATGTATCATATGATCTATATACGATCCGCCGCAGGTACGCAGATATTCAAGACTGGGCGGCTCCGGATCTCTTGATGTCAGCTTAAGTACCTCAACGTCTCCTATTTTTCCCTCATGGATCATCTTTGCAAGGGCGCCGTGATGGCGGTCAAAGCGTCGCATAAATCCAATCTGCAGTATAACATTTGCCTTTTTTACGGCACGGATTGCCTCAAGAATCCGATCAACATTGTGATCTATGGGCTTTTCGCAGAATATATCTTTTCCCGCTTCCGCTGCCCTTATAATAAAGTCGGCGTGTGTGTCTGTTGCCGAGCATATTACAACGGCATCCACATCCGGGTTCTTAAATACATCCTCCGGATCCTTGCTGCAGCTTGAAACGCCCAGTTCCTTTACTTCTTTTTCACGCTCCTCCGTCATAAACGGATCAGCCGCTATGACCATCTCAAACTCCAGCATGGTACGGATATTCTGAATATGCATGATACCGATTCTGCCAACGCCTAAAATTCCCAAACGTATAACCTTTTTCATAAACTTAAACCCTTTCTTTCATTACTTATTTGCTGCGCAGACGATCAAACGTAACTGCTCCGATGAT
>CAYMAY010000036.1:0-4762 GCA_964388555.1 uncultured Lachnospiraceae bacterium | reverse complement strand
TGCTCCGATGATGGTTCCTGATAATTTACCTTCGCCGCCGGACATGCTCGTTCCGCCGATAACAGTCGCCGCAATGGCATTCATCTCATAGCCTTCACCAGCAACCGGCTGTGCCGAATCCAGTCTTGCCGTAAGCATTACAGCCGCAAGACCTGATGTTAAGCCGCAGAAAACATATGCAAATATCGTATATTTATTTGTATTGATTCCCGATAAGTATGTAGCCTCAACGTTGCCGCCGATGGCATATATGTATCTGCCGGCGCAGGTGTATTTCAAAATGAACATTCCGATAACAAATGTGATAACCATGATTATTATCATTACCGGTATACCGAATATGCGGCCATTACCGATAAACTGAAGCTTTCCCGAGAATCCGGAAATTGCGCGGCCATCTGCAATATACAAAGCGCCGCCTCTTGCGATGGACATCATACCAAGCGTAGCGATAAAAGCCGGAAGATTTATTCGTGTAACCATCAGTCCGTTTAAGATTCCGCATACACCACCGATCAGTATGCACAGGATTACGGCAATTCCAACCGGCACATCGTTCTTAAGCATGATTCCGAACAAAATTCCTGCCAGTGCCAATACCGAACCTACCGAAAGATCGATACCGCCTGTCAAGATTACAAAAGTCATGCCGCATGCCAGCGTTGCGTTTATCGCCGCCTGAAGGATTATGTTTACAAAGTTGTTCGCCGTTGCAAAATATGATGATGCAAACGAAAGCGCAATACACAAGGCCACTAATACAACTAAAACTATCACCGTATTGGACAACTCTTTAATTTTTATCTTCTTCATTTCACGCTCCCCCTGTTGCATAATGCATAATTTTTTCCTGTGTTGCTTCGCTGCGATTCATCTCTCCCGCAACATGACCGTTACACATAACCACAACCCTGTCGCTCATGCCAAGTACCTCCGGCAGCTCGGATGATATCATCAGGATTGCCATTCCCTGATTTGCCAGTTCACACATAAGCCTGTATATTTCCGCTTTTGCAGCGACGTCAATTCCGCGGGTGGGCTCATCGAATATCAAAACCCTGCAATCCGACATCAGCCATTTTCCGATAACAACCTTTTGCTGGTTTCCGCCCGACAGGAATTTCACCTTTTGCTGCAAATTCGGCGTTTTTATGTTGATCGAATCAACATATTTCTTTCCGTATTCGGCCTCTTCTTTTTTATTTAAAAGTCCGCTTTTCAAAACTTTTTTCAGATTCGCCAGCGTAATATTTTCCTCGACGCTCATTCCCAGCACCAGTCCGTGATGCTTTCGATCCTCAGGCAATAATCCTATTCCCAGACGCACCGCGTCCTCAGGTGTACGGATATTTATCTTTTTCCCATCCAGATATACCTCGCCGGATATAGACGAATCCGCTCCAATGATGGCTCGGGCAAACTCTGTTCTTCCCGCTCCCATAAGACCTGCCAGTGCCACTATCTCTCCCTTTCGTACGGAGATTGAACAATCGGTCAGCTTGTCCTTTGTCGTGAAATTTTTTGCTTCAAAAACCACTTCGCCGATAGGTGCGTTAACCTTTGGATACATGGCTTTTAATTCTCTTCCCACCATCATGGTGATCATCGTTTCCACCGGGGTTTCCGCTACATTTACGGTTCCGATATAATGACCGTCACGCATTATAGTGGCTCTGTCTCCGATTCTCTTTATCTCATCAAAACGATGTGATATGTATACGATTCCCACGCCCTGTTCCTTCAGATCCTTAATGATGCAGAACAGTGCATCTATTTCTTTATCTGTCAGCGATGATGTGGGCTCATCGAGTATGATCACTTTCGAATTCTGACTGACACATTTTGCTATTTCAACCATCTGCTGTTGTGCTACACTCAGTGTTTTCAGCACAGCTTTAGGATTAAGATCAACATTCAGTTTTTTTAATACGTCTTCGGTATCTTTAAACAATTGTTTCCACGAGATTGCTCCCGCTTTTTTCGGTTCTCTTCCGAGAAAGATATTTTCCGCGACAGTCAGGTGCGGTATAAGATTCAGCTCCTGATGAACGATATTTACCCCTGCGGCTTTTGCATCCTTTGTTCCCGTAAAAGAAGTTTCTTTTCCGTCAACAAAAACGGTACCCGCATTTTTCTTATACACTCCGGATAAAACCTTCATCAATGTGGATTTTCCCGCTCCGTTTTCTCCCAGAAGAACGTGGACTTCTCCCCGTTCCAGCGAAAACTCAACATCGTCAAGTGCTCTTACTCCCGGAAATTCCACCGTAATATGTTCCATTCTTACGATTTGGTTCACTCTTTCACCTCCCCAGGCAGCCGGAACAACCTCGCAGTTGTTCCGACCATTTTTCGCAACTTAGTACATCGGTTCTTAAACAACCATCCCAGTCAGTTTACTGTTTTTTGACTTGATTATTTTTCTGCCGCTGCTTAATCGATCATATCTGCAGATAACATATATACATCTACCGCAATGTCTTCCTCACAGGAGCCGGTTTTTATATACTCAAGTGCAGTTTCAAGTGCAGTCGTTCCCATGTCCTCGGGAGACTGGGCAATAGATCCAAGCATCTTTCCGGCCTTGATAGATTCTTTTGCATCATCTGTCGCGTCAAATCCGATTACCGTGATCGTTCCTGATAAGCCTGCATCCTCAATTGCTTTTACGGCACCCAAAGCCATCATGTCGTTTGCCGCAAATAATCCTGTGATGTCTGGATTTGCCTGTAAGATATTCTGGAATACCGTATATCCTTTTTCCTGATCCCAATCTGCCGGCTGAGATGCAACTATCTCTATTCCGCCTAACTCTTCGGCTTTATCCGTAAATCCGCCTACGCGTTTGATCGATGATTCATGACCGCTGATTCCCTCAAGGACAGCACCCTTGCCTTCGCCGATGGCATCTTTCATCTCCTCTGCCGCTATTTCTCCGCCATAATAGTTATCAGATCCTATAAACGATATTGTTGTTGCATTGCTTTCCTTCATTGCATCCTCATCAAGCCTGGTATCAACTACAACAACCGGTATGTTCGCATCATTACATTTCTTTACTGCCGGTGCCATTTCAGTAGAGCCGTTCGGTGTTAATATGATCGCATCTACCTGCTGTGTGATCATGTTTTCCATGATCTGCATCTGTTTTTCCGTATCTGTCTCCTGCTCCGGTGCCTGGAGTATGATCTCAACACCAAGCTCATCTCCTTTCGCCTCTATCGCTTCCTGCATGGTTACATAAAAAGGATTGGCCAAAGATTTCAAAACTACACCTATTTTTTCGCCTCCCGAAGCCTCTGCCGAAGCGGTAGATGAAGCTGACGTTGTTTCATTACCGGCGTCTGCCCCGCATCCTGCGAACATCGTGCCTGTTAACGCAATTGCCATCATTAGTCCGACTACTTTTTTCCCGGTTTTTTTTCATACTTAGCTTCCCTCCTGTTTTTCGAACTGTTTTGTCGAATGTTTTGTGTCAATATTAAAACATATTCGAATATGTTTTGCAATACATAGATTATATCAAGATTTCAGCTCCTTTTTTAGTTACATTTAACATTCTATGAACTTGCTCCGGGATTTTGATTCAATTTTTGTTCGAATTTATTTTATCGAACACGTTTATTTTTATAGACTTTTAGATTTGAATGCAATATAATATGTCTATAAATTCACACGGAGGGAAACATATTGACTCTAAGAGAAATCGCAAAGATCGCAGGTGTGGCCGCTTCAACGGTATCACTTGTTCTTAATAACAAACCGGGAGTTCATCCCGATACACGGGCTCACGTAAAGAAAATTCTGGAAGAAAACGGTTATGTATTACAAAAGGCAACCGTCCCGAGCATACCGGCTCATGGTGAGATAAAATTTGTAAGATATAAATCAGCAAATCATATAAACGAAAGAAATGAAGACTTTTTCTCGAAATTATTGAACGGCGCCGAGCAGGAAGCTCGCGCCAAGGGTCTTGACCTGGGCATAATCAATATAGAGCTGTCCGAGCTGCCGGGTCTGCTGAAAGCATTTGAAAATCAAAGTTCAAAGATAGTCGGTGTGATATTTTTGGCAAGTGAGCTGGAGCGGGAAAATCTGGATCTTTTCCGCACGTTTTCATTGCCTGTTGTTTTTCTCGACCGGCAGCTTGATGATTTCAACCTGAATACCATATCCACCTGCAATATTGCCGGCGCATATGAGGCAGTCAAATATCTCTACGATCTCGGTCATCGAAAGATTGGCCTGCTGCGAGGTCAGACAGATATCGGAGGCCTGCGCGAACGTGCTGTCGGTTACCGGCGCGCACTTCGTGATCTGAATATCACCTATAACGATGATTATGTTGTAGATATAGATCTCTTATACGAAACTGCGGCTGTCCAAATGGCAGAATATCTGAAAAGCGCCGAAGATCTGCCGACCGCATTTTTCGCCGGCAACGATATCATAGCTGCCGGCTGTATCCGCGGATTGCAGCAATGCGGTTTTAACGTCCCGGAGGACATCTCCGTCATCGGCTTCGATGATGGATTTATGAGCACATTTGTCACTCCGCAGCTATCCACCATGCACATTCCCAGCGAGAAGATCGGCGCCATGGCCGTTGACCGCATACTGCAGATAATAACCGGTTCAAAGGACATTATAAAATCCTCTGTAGGAACATCACTCATCGCGCGTGAATCCACCGCACCGCCAAATAACAAAGGAAGCGTCGCAGTAACGATTTGAAAAATCGCTACTGCGACCCCTTTATTTA
>CAYMAY010000035.1:0-15405 GCA_964388555.1 uncultured Lachnospiraceae bacterium | reverse complement strand
TGGTACTTTCACCCATGTCACAACCCCGTGGGTGTTATACATAGCTAAAAAATTAAGAGAAGGAGATAATTAGCATGTTTTCTAAGAAGAATAATAAAAAAGGCTTCACCCTTATGGAAATGCTTATCGTTGTAGCAATCATCGTTATCCTTATTGCTATTATGATCCCGACATTCAACAACCAGCTCGAGAAATCTCGTGAGGCAGCTGACGCTGCTAACATCCGTGCAGCTTATGCTGAGGTTATGGTTAAGTACCTTGACGGAGCGAAAGCTCAGGGTGTAGAAGTTGATCTTCAGCAGGCAACTGATGACTGGGCAACAGACGGAATTCAGGCTAATCTTGAAAACCTCGGAACAGTTGAAGGAACACCGGTTGCCGGAGGTACTGCAACTGTAACAGTTGATGCAGATGGCGCAGCAACAATCACATTTAGTGAATAATATCGCCAAATCAAAAAATTAAGTAATATCACTACCGGAGCTGGGGCTGATGGGTTGCAGCCCCGGTACATCGGGTTTAAGTGGTTAGGATAAATGCCTAGCAGTTTGCTTCACCGCCGATGTATGCTTTCGGAAGTGGTATAACCCCGAGAAAGGAACCACATCATGCTGCACTTGTCCACGGGATTAGACATCTACATAGGAATCTTATCGTTTATCCTCGGCGCGTGCTTTGGAAGCTTTTTGAACTGCATGGCGTGGCGTATCGTAAACGGTGAATCGGTCTTAAAAGGCCGGTCCCATTGTGATGTGTGCGGAAAACCTCTTCCGGCCCGGGATCTCATTCCGATAATTTCTTTTTTGATAAATCGCGGCAAATGCCGTATGTGCGGCGCGAAGCTTTCTGTATCTCACGTTGTGGCGGAGATCGCAAGCGGAGCTGCCTTTTTGCTGATAATCTTTAAATATGATATATCACTTCAAGCTCTCGAAATGCTTATATTTGCCGTAATACTTCTGGCATCATCATTCGCGGATTTGCAGGGATATATCATTCCCGATCGTTTTATAGCGGCGGGCATAATACTTAGAATTCCGTTTTTCTTTTTTCTTCCGGAATGGAAGACAAGCCTTATAGATTCCCTTATAGGCGGATTTGCCGTAGGCGGCGGATTACTCCTTCTGGTGCTTCTTTACGAGAAGATCCGTAAAATAGAGGCCATGGGCGGCGGCGACTTAAAGCTGCTTTTCGTCACGGGTCTTTATCTCGGATGGGCGAAGAACATCCTGTGTCTCCTTCTGGCGTGCATAATCGGCATTATATTTGCAATTATTATGCAGAGATCGGACAAGGCGTTCCCCTGGGGACCATCAATATGCGCCGCGGCAATAATAACGGCGATGATCGGTGACACGCTTATTAATGCATATATGAGTTTGTTCTAAATAATAGAAAAACCAGTATCATAAAATTTGGACAATAAGAAAGCGAGGCTTCTTGCCATGAGCGAAAATTTAACCGCATTTGATATCGGAGAATCACAGCTTAAGATTGTAAAATACGCGGGCGGCACGGTGCGAAAGGCCGTTTGCGCGGCGCTTCCCGATAATCTCGTTGCAGGCGGAGAAATCCTGTCCATGGACGCAATGACGGATTTTATAAAGAACATTGCGAAGGATAACGGTCTTACGCGGGGAAATGCCGGAATTATACTTCCGGATTCCAAGGTGTATACAAGAAATGTGGATGTTCCGCCCATGACGGATGCGCAGCTGGGATATAATCTGCCATTTGAGTTTAAGGATTATCTGACTCAGGATAAGGGCGATTATTATTTTGACTATGCGGTGCGGGGTTATGAAAAGGATGAATCGGGCACGGTAAAGCAGATGCATCTTTTCGCCTGCGCGACGTTAAAAAAGACAATAAACGACTACCGTGAAATGCTTCGTCGGGCCGGATTTACACTTAAAGTGGCCATACCGGAGGAGGCGGCTTACGGGGCGATCCTTGCAGATCGCAAAGATATTGATTCCGATACATGCTTTGTGGATATAGGATACAATGCGATACGAATGCAGTTCTTTAAAGGGGACTCCTTCGTAACACGACGCATGATAAACTTAGGTATATGCGATCTTGTTTCGAGTATAGCCGATGTCCGTGGCGTTGATTCGCATATGGCGTATGAGCATGTAAAGAGCGATTACGAGGGCGCTATCACGCAGCCGGATTCTCTTGAACTGTACAGAAGCATGGCCGTTGAGATAATGAAGGCGGTAAACTTCTACAATTACAATAACCGTGAGCAGATGCTTCGTAAGGTATATCTGTGCGGCGGCGGTGCCGCGTTAAAACCGATCCGTGATGCCATAAACGAGCTTACGGAAATGGAGGTAAATTCCGCAAAGAAACTTCTGCACGGTACCGGATTGCCGGAGGAGTCATGGCTTTACATCAAGGCACTTGGCTGCGCAATGCAGGGATAACGAAAGGATCTATATATGAACATAGTCAGAAAATCCATATCGGGCAAAGCCGGAGGCTATGCAACAAAGCGAACGGTAAACCTTGCAAAGAGGGAATCTCAAAAGAAAAACATCATGACTCTTGCGGTGGGAACTGCTGTTATCGCGGTGCTTGCCATCGTTGTGGTAAAGTTCGGTGTTACGAGTCAGTTTGACAGGCTGGACGCCGCCGCATCCGCATATAATGATGTGCACCGGCAGCATGTTGCCATGGAAGAGGCGCTGGATGAATATCCCGAGGTTGTACAGGAATATCATACGTATTCCAGAGACTGGATGACGAGTGATCCGAGTCTTGAGGTTTCTGTCGATCGCCAGGAGGTTCTTGATCTTCTTGAGGCGAATCTTATGGCTCACGGTACGGTAAATACATTCCAGGTTGAGGAAAATGTGGTTCTTGCCAACATGTCGGGAATGAACCTTCAGGAAATATCCACCATGTTCGAGGAAATCCAGAAGCAGCCGATAGTCGACAATGCGAAATTAACCATTGCATCAACTGCAAATAAAGCGGGCGAAGTACTTGATTTCTCTGTTACGATAACGCTGGCAGGTGAAGAGGAGGAGGAAGAATGAGCCGCGAATTTACAACACGTGAAAAAATTCTCATCGTCATTTTCGCTTTGCTTGTCATAGGATTGTGCTATTACAAACTCCTGCTTGTGCCGATAAATGATTCCATCGAACAGTATCAGATCGATACGGAAACAGAGCAGAGCGAGATCGTGCAGAACGAAGTCACCTTAAAGCAGATGAAAAACATGCAGAAGGAGCTGGAGGAGATAAAATCTTCCGGCGATGCGAAGCCCATGCCGCAGTATGACAACTCGGAAGCGGTACTCACGGAGCTTAACACGATCCTTAGCCAGGCCAGTGATTATTCTTTAAGCTTCGGCACTGTGGAGGCTCTCGAGGAAACACCGTATGTTATGCAGCGTCCGGTGACGCTTACGTTTAATGCGTCGAGTTACGAGATCGCCCGCAGTATTATGGACGACCTTCACGACAGCGATAATGTAAATCAAATATCTGATATATCCATCGCGTTTAATACGGATAATGGTGTCAGCGTATCCCTGAGCATATCTTATTTCGAGCTTACGGATGCGACGGAGACGGCAGCGGAAACCGATGGTGAATCAAATACAACAGAGGATTAGTCGCTGCCGCCGCTAGCGGCAGCGTTTGATGATGGATTGCTGTTTTTTGCGGCAATCCAAAAGTCGTCTTTATAAAGAAAAAATTTTAGAGGAAATTTACAACATTATGGAAAGGTTTGGCACTACGGGGAGGAAAACCGGGATGGCACAGAAGAAAGGCGTTTTTACAGGACGAAATAACAGGGGTTTTACACTCCTGGAAATGATCGTCGTTGTGGGAATCATAGCCGTACTGACCGTTTTTGCCATGACCTTTATTACTTCCATAAGAAAAGAACTGCGTCAGAAGGAATTAGACAGCAAGGCTCAGACAATCTACGTTGCGGTACAGCGCCGCATGGTGGAGCTTTGCGCGTCCGGCTACGACAGCCTGTATCAGTATGGTAAGGACGGAGTCGAAAAGGTCGGTCTTGTTCCCGGCGATGCGGCAGGTGATACGGACATCGACGCGGACACCCTGTGTTACGTTGAGTATGCAGGTGACGGATCTGAAGTTGCCGGAGCGGCGGATGATATCGTACCGGACGGCACTATAGACGCAGAACTCAGATCAAATCAATGGCACATCGAATATAATCCCGAAAACGGAAGTGTATACGGCGTATTCTACAGCGAGGATGAAAGTATCCCGGACGATGCGGATTCGCTTGATATTCTGCGTACAAAAAAGCAGCGTCTTAAAAACGGCGCGACGGTAGGCTATTACGGCGGCGATCTTGCCGAGGCGGAATCCACGGATACACTGACCCCCGGAATAACAATAGAAAACAACGAAGAACTCAAGGCGATATTCTACTGCAACAATCCGTCTCAGGCGGAGAAGCTGACATTTAAGATTACCCTTTCAGACGGAAAGAACACGTATACCCGAACCATAGAACAGGATGACATGGAGAGGGTTTCATCCCGTATCTACAGATATATCTGGGTGATGGACAGCCTGAAATCCGATAAGTCCAGGTTTTACGAGCAGACGGAGCACAAGCTGACCTGCGGAACTGATATCGACGTAAAGCTTGTGGTCAGCAGTTCGGATGATCTCGTTGAGCCGGCAGAGGCGCAGCGCACCACCAACAGCCTTTTTGCGTATCGCGATAATAATGAGGACGGCACGGCCCTCCTGGCCTACGGACGCCATCTGCAGAATCTCGATGAAAATTCACATGTTTCTAAAGGTGTCACAAAGGCGGTTCAGATAAGTGACATCTCTTTCAAGGACGACGAAAATGACGACGCTGACTGGTATTCGCTCTATGGCGACGCTTTTGCGCCTATCGAAAATGACAACATCGTATCATATGACGGAAAATCCGATATCGACGGCACGGAGATAACCACGTCGATCTATTCGCTGCACATAAAAAATGATGATAACGCCGAGGCGGGTCTTTTCAAGACATACGCCGGCGATATAAAGAACGTTACCCTTACGGGAACCCGCATCGATCAGGGAAGTGACGTAGGCGCCCTTATCGGTAAGGCGGACGGCAAGGTAAATATCGAAAACTGCTCCGTATACCTCAGCACGAAACAGGGCGACCTTGAGGATGTTGGCGAGGTGGAAAATCCCGAGGATGTTGTATCTTGGATCAACGGCAATAACGTGGGCGGTCTTATAGGAAGATCCACGGCTGACGTTGTGATAAAGGATTCCTTCGCATCGACCGTTTTGAAGGGAAACACCGTATCCGGCGGTCTTATCGGTCAGGCCGAGGCAGGTGTTAAGGCCACAGGAGTTTATGCGGATAGTTATATATTCGCACCGAAGACGGGCGGACTTATCGGAAGTACCACCGCAAGTGCAAAGGCAGAGTTTGAAAACTTCTATGCCGTAGGCTATCAGATAGCTGCGAACAGTGCGGCGGGTCTTGTAAACGGCAATATTACATCCGCAAAGAACGGCTACAGTGCGTGTGATTTCGTATCGTCGCAGAATATAGAAACGTATTCGACAGTCGTATCCGGCAGTGTTGCAAACGTATATTATCTTACGGGGTCAAATTCCCTTGCGGGCTCAACCAGCATTACTTACGAGCAGCTCAGCAAGGACGGTTCTGTTAAGCTGGGCGATGCGTTTACCGATAAATCAGGTGACGCCTCCTATCCGTACAACCTTATGGGACAGGGACTTTCCACCTACTCGTATCCACGTCTTGAAGCTCTCGAGCATTACGGCGACTGGAAGGCGGAGTTCGAATCCGGTAAGCTGGTTTATTTTGAGACTTACACAGACGGCACCTACGCGTTCGCGGGAGCAAACGTCTCCACCCTTTCGGGAAGTAAGATCGCAGTGGGCGACGGCTATGCCCTTGTATATGCCGAAGACGAAAGACCGTCCGCAGGCGATACCATAAAGGTTCGCTGCGGAGCAGACGAAACAGAGGTTACCGTTACGGTAGGAACGCTCTATCCGGTTACAAACGGAGGCGATACATATTATCTCGTATTGCTGCCGAAGACCATCACAAATCCGGAGCTTAGCACGGCGGTGGAGTCCTTCTATCAGAAGATAGTCATCACCAGCGGTGCGGCAGAAACTACGTATTATTACAATCCGTATTTCGCAAGCACCGTTACGGAAAACGATGATACGCCGGATGCACCGGATGTTATAAATGTCCGCACGGCGCGTCAGCTTAAAGCCCTCAGCGAGTATTATTCAAAGTACGCCGGTGAGACGAAGGACAGCATATTCCAGCAGGATCTCGACATAGACTACACGACGTACCAGTGGGCTGCCTACAGCAGTCAGGACAGACTTACGTCTCAGGCTCCTATCGACAGTAATAACGGATTTATCGCCACATATAACGGCGGATATCATACGATAAACGGAATTTCCATATTGTCCGATAATCTCGACACAGGTCTTTTCGGAACCATCGGAACCAGCGGCGTCGTAAGAAACGTCTTCCTTACGGGTCGTGAGGGAACGGATACCATAATTCGCAGGAACACGGTGGCATCCGGAAGCAGAAATTCATCCCAGATCGGCGGCATTGCCGGAATAAACAACGGTATGATAGTAAACTGTGCGGTAAGCGGATATTCCATGCGCTACTACGGCTACAATTCAAACACCGTTGAGATCGGCGGTCTCGTGGGCAGAAACAATGGAACCATACGTTCATGCTCTGCGGATACCCCCGGCATCACAACAACCAGTAATAGTTCTACCGCCTATATCGGCGGTTTCGCGGGATCGAATACGGGAAGTATAACGTCATGTTATTCCACGGGTCTTATAAAGATACTTGAGGCCAGAAGCTCGAAAGTATGGGCGGCAGGCTTTGTAGGAAACAACAGTGCCGGTACAACCAACCGTTGTTACGCGGCCACGGCTGTTACGGCATCCGGTACGGCTGAGTCTTACGGATTCGGCAGGATCGGCGGAGCCGTTGTGGATTGCTATTATCTCGACGGCGGCACGTATTCCTATGCGGGAAACATGTATGCCTACAATATGTCCGCCAATGAATTCGCAAAGGAAGGTCTTGCAGCAGGAACAAAGATAACGGGTGTGGACCTGCAGAATCTTGTCCTCAGGGATTTCGGAACGGCTGCGCAGTCGTACAACCATGATAAGACAGGCGATGCCGGCGACGGTTATATTTACCCGTCTGTGGTTACGAAGAACGGACAGAGGGTTCACTTTGGGAACTGGCCCATTCAGAAATTCATCGGTACGGTGGGCGTGTTCTACTGGGAATACGAGGAATACGGCAGCAACAGCGGATATCACTTCAGCTACATAGGCTGCAACGAGGGTGAGCAGATAGACGGAAGCTCCCTTTGCGTTCAGCATGATGACGGCGGTGTCGTAACCTCTTACGGCTACGGATATTTCTATACCGGCGATGAGGCACCCGTACTCGATGCGGATGACACGAATCTGGGCACCGTAAACACGGCGGCGGGACAGGCTCTCCACGCTCAGATGAACTCATATAACTTTGTGGCTTATGAGACGGGAGAGGGAAGTGATAAGCTCCACACCACGGCGTTTACGAAAAACGTTGCATGGACGCTGACAGATAAAAACGATACCGGCTTAAATGTGGATTATGAATTCACAATAAGTCCGTTCTTTGCACAGTCCATGAGCTTTGATTCATTGCAGTTTACGGGTCAGAGTGCGCAGACTACGGGAAATACAAAGCCGGGCTACGACGGAAACACATATGAGATACGATCCGAGGCACAGCTTCAGTTTATAAACTGGAACAGCGAGAAAGCAACGGCAGCCTACTCGATCACGAGTTCGAATTACAAGGATACAACGTCCGACAGTACAAAATATGTAAGGGATCGTTATCCGTATCTCTTAAGCGGTTCACCCACAAGCGTTCCGGGTATCCCGGGTGATGATGATATGCTCTATTGGGAGCAGACTCACGACATCGATGCCTATGAGGAAAACGGAAATCAGAATGTAAACTTTACGCCTATAGGAAGTATGTACGACACGGGCTACAATGACGCCAATGCACAGCCTTACGTATCATTCTTCCCGTATATATACGACGGGCAGTCTTATACGGTAAAGAATATCGAGATCCACAGCACGAACCAGGCTATCGGACTTTTCGGTGTTACGGCCGGAGCGCAGCTTAAGAATATCGTCATGTATTCCGACCGAGGAAATCAGATTGAAAACATGACAAACGGTACGGGCTGGTATACGATGGGCGGTCTTGCGGGCTTTGCCGGCAGCAGAAAAGCATCTTATAATTCCCAGACGGACAGCTCATTTACGAACTGCACGGTTTCAGGATATACCATCATTGATAATCGGGCAAGCACTCCCGGCTGGGGCGGCGGAAACGTGGGCGGCCTTGTGGGCATGACGAATATGGATATCACAAGCTGCAGTTCGGTAAATGATATAGTCCTTGATATCGGTTACTACAAAGAAGGCTGGAAGAACCTGCGTGTCGGCGGAATCGCAGGCGTGTGCCGTGCGGTTATAAATTCCTGTTACGCGGGCGGTTCCATAGTCAGCAATGTAACGGAGGGCGATACCGGAACAGAGAGTTCGGCCTGCATCTGGGTCGGCGGAATTTCCGGCGGAATCGTCGTCCGTAATACAGGAAAGCTGGCGGATCTTTTCGGATTTGTAGACAGATCCCTTGTAGTATCCAACTGCTACAGCTATGCAGAGCTCCCGGCAGGTCCGAAGAGCCGTGGACAGACGGGATACAATCACGTGCGCGCGTCTATGTCTATCGCATCGAACGGCGAGATGCTGGCACCAAACAGCTGGTTTACAAAGAGTGACGTTCCGGCACGTACGGCCCGGATATACAACTGCTATGCATTGGCGACGGCAGTTACAAACACAACGGATTACAAGAATTACGCTAACAAAACGTCGTTTAACGGACTTGATATAAACGCCATCGATACCGGCAGAAATAAGGATAAGGTTCTCGTTTACAATGATTCTACGATGTATCTTACATACGAGGAAATGGCGGAGTCCATGATCTCCAGTCTGAATAAGACAGTAACGGCAACGTACGATTACGTGTCCGGAAGCAATACAAGATCCGCCACAATATCGGAATCGGGCTACTTCGGCACGGTAACCACAACGGAGCAGGGTGTAGCGATAAACGGTAAATACAGCTTCCCGGGAACCGATACGGAGCTGAAGGGGACTAACTATCCCTTCCCGACTGTTCTTACGCAGACCGACGTATTCGGAAGCACGGTAAATGTTCACTACGGCGCATGGCCGAAGTACGGAATATTCTGGGAGAACCAGAGCGTAACCTTTGATATGTTCGCCAACCGTAAGAAGGACGAGGAGTCCGGCGATACGCTGCCGCTTCTGGAGCTGAAGCTTCGGATCTACGGCGACGCAGACGGAACTTTGACAAAAGACGGCATTACAATCTGCGACGACGAAGGAAATGTCCTGACCGATCCGCCTATCGAGGTGTATAAGATATCGGAATACACAAAGGATGATACCGGCAACTATTACACGGTGACATTTAAGGGCCTTAAGGAAGGAACCGCCTTTGTCCGTGCGAAGATGGGCGACGACGAGGCCCAGACCAGCATAGAGGTGGTAAATCAGCTTTCGGTTAAATCCTCCACAAATAAGGTTACGGTGAAGCCGGGTGAAAGCAGCACCGCAGAGCTTACGTTCTACGCGACGGATGCGGACGGAAACGAATACCAGATAAAGCCGGAGAAGGATAATCTCACATATAAGGTTTCCATAAAGAGCGGCGACACTTACGTTATCTGCGACGATGATACCGTAAAATACGATCCGGCGACGGGCGTGATGAAGGTGACTATCGAGGGCCGTCTCATTTCCGTCATCGATAAGGCCGAGAGTCTTATAAGCATTACAAATACGTATAAGTACGGCACCGGCGAAAACGAAAAGCTGGAGGCGACGACGGATATCATTGCCGATGTGGAATCTCCGGATTTCGCGGCTCTGAAGTATGATTCCGAGACCAGCGGATACCGTTACTGGTACGCAAGTACAGGAAAGGATTACGATGATATCGGAACAATCGCGACAAGCCTTACGGAGGGCTGCGGATTATTCATAAGAAATAATTACGTGGAATTTAACGGCGCAGGCCTTGGTATGTTTACCATCAACGTAAACGGAAACGAGTACGGATTTAATGAAAACGGTGAGGCGTACAGGGATAACGGCGCGGGCGGAACAGAGCTTGTAGCCACGATTTCCATCGGTGATGCGCAGACCAATACAACATACGGATATACTTATTATCCGGTGACAGTGGATTACAGATTGGCTGAGGATGCAACCCTTACGGCAAACGTGCGCACCGGAACGGCGCTTTCGGTCATGATAAAAGGCGCTGATGTAACTCTGACACCAAGTGAGGAACCGGAGCCCAGTGAAAATCCGGCACAAAGTGATCCGACACAAAATGATACGGCAACCAGTGATACACCGACGCCGGCGGCAAATGAAGCCATTCTGCCGGATGCAAATGCAAATTCAATAAGGGAGGAGTAGGTTTGTGGAGAAAGGACGCACATATGCGAGGATTATCAAAAAAACTGCATAGCAATTCGGGTGCGTCCATGCTCATGGCGTTGCTTTTGCTGCTGGTGGGTCTTGTGACCAGTGCCGTCGTCATTGCGGCGGTAATGAATGCCGCCCTCTCCGTAAAAGAAGAGCGTGCTCAGCAGCAGGCGTATCTTACCGTAAGCTCCGCGGCGACTCTTATAAGCGGCGAGCTGGAAAGAGGCGAGTGCGGCTCTAAAAAAACGGTTGTTCAGACCTATTCCTATAACTATAGCTATTGGAGTCGGGGTTGGGAACTCGATAATACAACAACAACGGAAGATAACGGAACGGGTTCCTTCAGCGAGATAATAAGCGACGGCCTGACGCAGATCGAGACTTATGCCGGCAGCACGTTCCACGAAACCTACACCATAAGTGCGGGCGATAACGATGATGTCAGCGCCGAGGTCTTCATGAAGGCAAATGAAGATGATTCCACGAAGGTGGATCTCACTGTATGGTTTGACGGCGGAACGGATCCCAATAAGTGCAGGATCTGTCTTACGGCACAGGGCGAAAAGTCATCTGAATCCACTGAGGGTACAAGCGGAATGTGGAATCAATATAAGACAGTTACGACCATCACCTCGACGAAGTGGAGTAATACGAAGCTGCAGCGAAAGGAGGTGCAGTAGAATGAAGAAACTACGCACTAAAATCGCTGCCAAGAGCGGAGAGACTCTCATAGAGACTCTTGCGGCGATAATCATCGCCGTGCTGGTACTGCTGTTTTTGTCAACTTCCATAATCACGGCAACCCGCATAAATAAGACGGTGGAGGAGGCGGATACGTCGTTTAATTATCCGGTGGAAAGCACGGATACGGCCCAGTCCATCGACATCGTTATAACAGATAAGAATAAACTGGAAGTCGGCAGTACAAAGGCTTATCAGTACACCGACGACACGGGCTATTACAAATATTATAAAGGAGTAAACGACAATGACTAAGGGTGTAAAACGGGCCAAAAGCGGTTTTACGCTTGTCGAAATGCTATGCACGATAGTCGTTTTGCTGCTTGTAAGTGCCCTTATGACGGTGGGTGTAAGGCTTGCTGTAAAAGCCTACGATAAGGAAGTATCACATGCGGAATCTAAAGAACTGTGCGCGACAATACGCATGCTGGTAAATGATGAGCTGAGATACTGCAACAACGTAAAAGTAACAGAGGATTCTCTGGGAAATACTGTCATCTCGTTCTTCAGCCAGAATTACGGCGAGAATGCCACTTATACAGTGGATGAGGATGGTCAGGTTCTCCTGGGGGGAAATAAGATACTCTCTGCAAAGTCATATTCATACAATATGAGAGCGGAGGTCGATATTTCAGCGTACGATAAGACTACCCGCATATTCGACGCGTCGGTAACGGTGACGGATACTGACGGTGCCGTGCTGGCCGAGAGTGATTTTCAGGTAAAACAGCTTAACAAGAATGTGGAGAGCTGATCAGAAATTTTGATAGATGAGGGGTTAAGGTATTTAATGGAAATTTATCTTTATTCAGAAGTGAATGTCATTTCCATAGTGATCCTGATGATGATAGTGATCTGCGCATTGCGGGCGGGAACGCTGACGATGCAAAGGAGAACAATGTTTGTCGCATCAGGTATATTTGCTGCGGCATCAAATGTGTTTGATTTTATCTGGAATCTGGCACAGACGTATTCTGTTACTATGATGGCATACGAGAGAGTGCTGGTGAATTTCTGCTATTTTCTTTGTGTCTCTCTTTCTACATATCATTGGCTTATGTATACGGAAGTAACCTTCAGAAAAACAACCTTCACAAAGAAGATAAGAATTTTCGCAACCATTCCGATGGTGGCTCTTTGTGCGCTTCTTGTAGTGTCGTCATTTAACGGTTGTGCATTTTATATAGACGCCAACGACGTATACCACCGAGGACCTTTGTTCTTCGCACAGCATATTCTTTCCTACGGATATATATTTATCGCATCCACCGTGTGTCTCCTGCGTGCTTTAAATAAGGCCAATTACGACCGCAGAGGCGAACTTGTCGCCATGGCAACATTTGCACTTCCGCCATTTGTCTGCGCGCTTATCCAGACAGTGTTCCAGAAGATGCCGATTCTGCCTGTCGGTATAATGATCTCATTCGTGTGGGCATATATTCAGATGCTTTCGAATAAGGTTTCGAATGATGAGCTTACGCAGATACCTCATCGAAATGAGATGCTGCGCCGCGTTGCGTACGAGATTAAAAACCTGGGAATGGGCGAGAGTCTTTATCTTATGTTCATGGATATAGACCATTTCAAGATGGTAAATGATAAATATTCCCATGTGGAGGGTGATAAAGCCCTTATCACATTTGCGAATGTTTTAAAACAGGTTGCAAGAGAAACGGATGGCTTTTGTGCACGTTACGGCGGAGACGAGTTTACATTCCTCGTAAAGTGCGGCAATGACAGCGAAGAGCAGCGCATCGAGGCTAAAATACATGCTCTGGCAGAGAAAAAGAGCGTGGAAAACGGCTTAAAGAGTATTTTGAGTATAAGTATAGGAAGTGCCTGCTACGATGAGACCATGGACAGCATCCAGGAGTTTATGTCGATGGCGGACGCGGCGATGTACGAGGAAAAGAAAAGGAAAAAAGAGGGATTGCCCCGCGCGTGACGGACAATCCCGTTAATTTCAAAAGTATAGCTCCCGTGCCTTGCGGCGTCGGGAGCTTTTTAATGCTCTGAATACCAGCTAAGAAGTTCATCCTTCGGCATAGGCTTCGCGTAATAATATCCCTGAATGCAGTTGACGCCGCAGCCCAGCAGATAGTCTGCAAGCTCTTTTGTCTCGACGCCTTCCGCAACTATGTTATGTCCGAGCTGCAAAAGCAGCGGGATGATATATTCCTTAAGGATGTTGTGATCCGTGCTATGCTTATCGAGAAGAAGCACAAGAGAGCGATCCAGCTTTATTGACTCAAAGGGTATGGAAAGCAGCCTTGAAAGATTGGAATATGCCACACCAAAATCGTCCAGCATAAAGGAATAACCTCTCTCTATAAGAGAATTTATAGCGTCTAAGGCTTCACCTCTGCCCTCGTCAACGTCACGTTCAGTGATCTCGATCTTTATCTGTTTCGGGTTTACGTTGTATTTCTCAACAATGTTTCTTAAACGTTCTTTAAGGTCGCTTCTGGCAAATTCCCGTATCGGCAGGTTTATCGAAACGGCTTTAAGATCCTTTATTTTGCCGCTTGAGAGCAGACGGCATACGTTTTCAAGCAAAAATTCCAACAGATCATCCAGAAAACCTGTTTCCTCGGCAATAGGAATAAAATCATTTGGTGAAATCGGCTTGCCGCTTTCGTCTGTCATGCGCATAAGTGCCTCGACAGATTCGAATTTTCCCGAATTGCTGTAATAGATCGGCTGATAGTAAATTTTAAAACGGTTATCCCGCAGAGCCGTATGCATGGAACGAAGTATGTATTCCCGGAGCTGATGCTTGTAGAAAAGCTCTTCGGTAAATGGGAAAACTTCCATGTCTTCTGTTATTGCCGCATGAACCGCATTTTCCAGGTAAGTGTTGATATCTTCCATAGCCCAGTCCTGACCGCTGTAGCGGAAGTCTATAGCGTGAAATGCGAGGGAAACCTCGTACTTGCCGAGCTTCCAACGCTGTTTCAGCCTTTCGGTCACCTGGGAAAGACGCATATCACAGTTTGCCGGATCCGCATCGTCAAATGTAAGTGCGAAGCGCTCTTCACTGTAACGATATGCGGCGGCGCCGTCAACTGAAGCGAATTTTCTCATTGCATCGCCAAGCTGAAAGAGTATTGTATTACAGCCATTCTGCCCGTATATATTGTTTAAGCGGGAAAGATGGCGGAGCTTTATGAGGATTATCTGATAGCACTGACGTGTGTCTGTATGCTCGGTTATTTCGGCGGAGAAAGCATGTCTGCTGTCGAGACTTGTAAGGAAATCCTGATCCTGACGATCGCCATGATAGCTTATGAATATAATGAGGCTGACGATGGAACTCAACGCGCCGTTGAGAAGCTGATCGGGATACAGAAGCTGATATACCAGAAGAATTACCGAAATCGGAGCCGCCACAAAGAGAACCTTTTCCGTGGCTTTGCCGACGCTGTTCCTGTGGTGTATATAGCTTGCAATAAGAAGTACGAGATCGATGATAGCCAGCAGATGTCCGCAGTAATTCAAGGGACCGCGGCAGTAGGCGCCGGACGGGTCGATGTAGAATACGATCCCGGTGAAGGCGTTTACAACGAGAAGTAATGAAAATATCACCAGAATAACGATAAGAAGAATGCGGGCCCGCAGGAGTGCAACGCTGTCGTATGTGAATTCCAATACCCTGAGGAACAGATAATAGACCATGAATGTGACCATGGCCCAGCTCGTAAAAAAGTAAAGTGAATTTAAAACGAGCGCGAATACAACAGAATGGCTCTGAAGGTTTCCCAGCACGTTTGTAGCTGCAATATCCAGAAGTATGGAAAGGGCAGATAACATAAGCGTTGCGAGATAATAAAAGCGTCGCCTTTGAAATCCGTGTATTGCTTTTGAATCATGTATGAACAGCGCTATGACCATGAGCAGGATAAGCGCAAAATATTCACTGGCAAGAGACCAAGTGTTCATAGATGTAGACCTCGGGTTATAAGAATCGCAGTTTGAACGGTGACCAAATTAAGTGAAGTTAATCCGAAAT
>CAYMAY010000034.1:0-15653 GCA_964388555.1 uncultured Lachnospiraceae bacterium | reverse complement strand
AGGTTCTATAAGACCTGAAAGCACTTTCTCTGATATTCAACTGTCAAACTCCCGGTTTAACCGGCAAATGGGGGCTTTTTTATCGTCTATCGAACCCCATATTGTTGACATTGACATAGTGCATTGATAAAATTAACGGAGTATGGTCATTAGTCGGGAATGCATATTTGTGCGGATACGATGGCATTTTCGATATTCAGGATCTACATTGTCAAATGCTGAAAACAGGAGGAGATACCGTGAAGATATATGATGAGTTGGTTGAAAGAGGCCTGATAGCGCAGGTTACGGACGAGGAGAAGGTCAGAGAGCTTATAGACGGAGGAAACGCCGTATTTTATATAGGCTTCGATCCTACGGCGGACAGTCTGCATGTCGGCCACTTTATGGCACTTTGCCTTATGAAGAGATTGCAGATGGCGGGCAATAAACCCATAGCGCTTCTTGGCGGCGGAACTGCTACGATAGGCGATCCCTCGGGAAGAACCGATCTTCGTAAGATGATGACAAGAGAAACAATACAGCACAACGTTGATTGCTTCAGAAAGCAGATAAGCCGTTTTATCGAATTCGGAGAAGGCAAGGCCATGATGGTGGACAATGCCGAATGGCTGCTGGACTTAAATTATGTGAATTTTATCAGAGAGATAGGACCCTGCTTCTCGGTTAATCAGATGCTCAGAGCCGAGTGCTACAAGCAGCGTATGGAGAGAGGCTTAAGCTTCCTTGAGTTTAACTACATGCTCATGCAGAGTTACGATTTCATGGAGCTTTACAAGCGTTACGGCTGCAATCTGCAGTTCGGCGGCGACGATCAGTGGAGCAATATGCTGGGCGGAATCGACCTTATCCGCAGAAAGCTGGAGAAGAGAGACGCGTATGCGATGACGATAACCCTTCTGCTCAATTCCGAAGGCAAGAAGATGGGCAAAACACAGTCCGGCGCAGTATGGCTCGATCCTAATAAGACACCGCCCTATGATTTTTATCAGTACTGGCGCAATGTGGCGGATGCCGATGTGCTTAAGTGCCTCAAGATGCTTACATTCCTGCCCATGGAGCAGATAAGGGAAATGGAAGGCTGGGAAGGAAGCCAGCTTAATACCGCCAAGGAAATCCTTGCATATGAGCTTACAAGCCTTGTGCATGGTGAGGAAGAGGCGAAAAAGGCTCAGTCCGCAGCAAAATCGCTTTTCGCAGGCGGCGGAAACGCTGATGATACGCCAAAGGCGGAAATAGATGAATCAGAGGCGAAGGACGGCGCATTCGATGTTATATCATTGCTTGCGGCATCCGGTCTTGTAGAAACGCGCTCGGAAGGAAGACGTGCAATACAGCAGGGCGGCGTATCCGTCGACGGAGAGAAGATCACGGATGTAAAGGCCGTCGTTGATGCATCACGCTTAAAAGGCGACGGAATTCTTCTTAAAAAGGGAAAGAAGAGCTTTATGAGAGTCGTTCTTAAATAAATATGACGTTTGTCAGACGGGGCAGAATACCTTTTGACACAGATTTTAAAATACGGAAGATATTGATATATAGGAGGAGATAAAAGTGGAAAAGTACGGCGTTAACGAATTGAGAAAAATGTTTCTTGATTTCTTTGCGGAGAAAGGCCACCTCGTAATGAAGAGCTTTTCGCTCATACCGCAGAATGACAACAGCCTTCTTTTGATAAATGCAGGCATGGCGCCTTTGAAACCATACTTTACGGGAGCGGAGATACCGCCGCGCCGCAGAGTTGCAACATGCCAGAAATGCATCAGAACAGGCGACATCGAGAACGTAGGAAAGACGGCTCGTCACGGCACGTTCTTCGAGATGCTGGGAAATTTCTCGTTCGGAGATTATTTCAAGCGCGAAGCTATAAATTGGTCCTGGGAATTTTTAACAAAGGTCGTAGGTCTTGATCCGGACAGACTTTACCCGTCAGTATATCAGGATGATGATGAGGCATTCGATATCTGGAATAAGGAGATCGGTATCCCGAAAGAACGCATTTTCCGCTTCGGCAAGGAGGACAACTTCTGGGAGCACGGAAGCGGACCCTGCGGACCTTGTTCCGAGATTTATTATGACCGTGGCGAGAAGTACGGCTGCGGAAAGCCGGGATGTACCGTAGGCTGCGATTGCGACAGATACATGGAAGTCTGGAACAACGTATTTACCCAGTTTGATAACGACGGTCAGGGCAATTACACAGAGCTTAAGAACAAAAACATCGACACCGGAATGGGTCTTGAAAGACTTGCTGTTGTGGTACAGGATGTTGACTCTATATTCGATGTAGACACTCTTCAGGCGCTTCGTAACGAAGTGTGCAGGATCTGCGGTAAGACATATCATGAGAAATACGAGAATGATGTTTCCATAAGACTTATCACCGATCATATAAGATCCGCTACGTTTATGATATCCGACGGAATCATGCCGTCGAACGAGGGCCGTGGTTACGTCCTTCGAAAGATAATAAGACGTGCCGCAAGACACGGTCGTATGCTGGGAATAAACAAACTCTTCCTTGCAGAGCTTTCGGGAACTGTCATCGAGGGCAGTAAGGACGGATATCCGGAGCTTCAGGAAAAACGCGACTTTATTTATCAGGTACTTGCCAACGAGGAAAGCCAGTTTAATAAGACAATAGATCAGGGCCTTAAGATCCTTGCAGATATGGAGGAAGAGCTGGTTTCCGCAAATAAGAAGACCTTAAGCGGCGAGTCTGCGTTCAAGCTCTACGATACATACGGATTCCCCTTTGATCTTACAAAGGAGATACTTGAGGAAAAGGGCTTCGGAATAGATGAAGACGGCTTTAAGGCGGCCATGAAGCATCAGCAGGAGACCGCAAGAGCAGCTCGTGACGTTACGAACTACATGGGCGCCGAGGCGACGGTTTACGATAAGATAGACACGTCCGTTACATCACAGTTCGTGGGTTACGATACACTTAAATGTGATTCGAAGATACTTGTACTTACTGACAGCAAGGATCTGCGTCAGAGCCTTAGTGCGGGAGACGAGGGAACGGTTATCGCAGCCGAGACTCCGTTCTACGGAACCATGGGCGGACAGCAGGGCGACAAGGGAACCATTTCTGCAGGCGACGCTGTCTTTGAAGTAAAAGAGACGATACACCTGCGCGGCGGCAGAATAGGTCATGTCGGCGTTGTTAAGAGCGGAACATTTAACGTAGGCGAAACTGTTTCACTTGCAGTTGAAGCCTCCGGAAGACGCGACACATGCAAGAACCACTCCGCTACGCACCTTCTTCAGAAAGCACTTAAGACGGTACTTGGTACTCACGTTGAGCAGAAGGGCTCATATGTTGCGCCGGACAGACTTCGTTTCGACTTCTCACATTTCCAGCCTATGACGGCGGAGGAGATAAAGAAGGCAGAGGCGCTTGTTAACGATGCCATTGAGGCTGAATACACGGTTCGCACCGATATCATGGGCCTTGAGGATGCAAAGAAGACAGGAGCGATGGCGCTTTTCGGCGAGAAATACGGCGATGAGGTGCGTGTCGTAAACATGGGAGATTATTCCATAGAGCTTTGCGGCGGAACCCACGTTGCTAATACATCACAGATAGGAATGTTCAAGATAGTATCCGAGAGCGGAATAGCTTCCGGCGTCAGACGTATAGAGGCTCTTACGGGTCGTGCGGTACTTGATTTCTATGAAAAAGAAGAAGAAAAGCTTCATTCGGCTGCAGCGCTTCTCAAGGTGTCTGCCGATGAGCTCGGAAATAAGATAAATCATCTTTTGGCAGAGAATAAGTCACTTCGTTCCGAGAACGAATCTCTTAACAGCAAGCTTGCGAAGGGAGCAATTTCGGGATTGACCGACAATGCAGCACCCATCAAGGGAATAAATACCCTTGTTGCGGAGGTTCCGGAGCAGGATATGAATTCTCTTCGTACGCTGGGAGACGATATTAAAGAAAAGATAAACGGCATAATCGTGCTTCTTTCCGCAAAGGACGGAAAGGTAAACATCTGCGCATTTGCTTCGGATGAGGCTATAAAGAAGGGCGCACATGCCGGAAACATTGTTAAGGCAGTCGCAGGCATTGTAGGCGGCGGCGGTGGCGGACGTCCGAATATGGCTTCCGCAGGCGGAAAGGATCCTTCGAAGATAAAAGATGCGGCCAAGGCAGTGCCGTCAATAGTAGAGGGAATGTTACAGGATTAAGGGGTGATCCCGTTGAATAATAACGAGTATTTATACACACAGCCCGTGGAGGAGGACTGGCTCACCGAAGAGAATGAGCATGCGAATGAGCTGATGGCTTATTTCAGATGCGCTCTTATGGAGGTGGAGACAAAGTTCCGGGTTTTAAAGGAGGAACTGTCGCTTAAGTTTGACAGAAATCCTATTGAAGATATCAGAAGCAGGCTGAAATCCCGGGAGAGCATACGCGGAAAGCTTAAGAAAAAGGGTTATCCGCTTACGCTGGAAAATATAGAACGGGTGCTGAATGACGTTGCGGGAATACGTGTTATATGCACGTTTCCCTCCGATATATATCAGCTGGCGGATTCTCTGCTCATGCAGGATGATGTAATTCTCGTAGAAAAAAAGGATTACATCAAAAATCCGAAGGTGAATGGTTACAGAAGTCTCCATCTAATAATCGCCATACCGATCTTTTTACATGATCACAAGAAACTTATGACGGTAGAGGTGCAGTTCAGAACTATCGCCATGAACTGGTGGGCCAGCGTTGAGCACAAGGTGATGTACAAGAGACATCATCCCGACATGCCTCAGATAGAGCGGGAACTTCTGCAGTGTGCTGAGGACAGCTACAGACTTGATAAAGAGTTAGAGGCTATATATAAAGAGGCAATGGGCGAAAGCATCAACAGGAAGCCGTTGTTCAGCGATTCGCAAGCACAGAAGGGAAATACCGAAGATGTCTGATGAGTTGGATAAAAAAATAGACGAGCCGTCGGAATCAGGCGGCGAGGACACAACTGCGCAGAGCGATAAAGACGATAATCAGGATGACGGATACGAAAAGGTCTGTTTTATGTGCAGACGGCCGGAGAGCAAAGCCGGAAAGCTTATAAATTTCGGCTACAACATGTACGTTTGCGCCGACTGTATGCAAAAGAGCATGGATGCCATGCAAAAAGGTCCGATAAATATTTCGCAGGTCATGACGAATATTCCCGGCGATATGAATCTTGAGGATATGATAAAATCCGTGCAGATACCGAGACGTCAGCAGGTTAAAAAGCGTGCGGAAAAGCAGAAGGCGGAAGCTCCGAAGCTTAAACTGTCCGATATACCGGCTCCGCACATGATAAAAGCGAAGCTGGACGACTATGTTGTAGGTCAGGAGCAGGCGAAAAAGGTCATTTCGGTAGCTGTTTACAATCATTATAAGAGGATACTTTCAAAGGATGACGACGGAGTAGAGATACAGAAGTCGAACATGCTTATGCTGGGACCTACAGGCAGCGGAAAGACGTATCTTGTTCAGACTCTGGCGAAGATACTTAACGTGCCGCTGGCCATTACGGATGCTACGACTCTCACGGAGGCGGGTTACATAGGCGACGACGTGGAAAGCGTCATAAGCAAGCTTCTTGCCGCGGCCGATAACGACGTAGACAGGGCTCAGCAGGGAATCGTTTTTATAGATGAGACGGATAAGCTTGCCAAAAAGAGAAATACAAATCAGCGTGACGTAAGCGGCGAGGCTGTTCAGCAGGGACTTTTGAAGCTCCTTGAGGGAAGCGAGATAGAGGTTCCGGTGGGCGCGTCCAGCAAAAACGCCATGGTGCCCATGACAACTGTCGATACGAAGAACATATTATTCATATGCGGCGGTGCATTTCCGGAGCTTGGCGAGATCGTAAAAGAGCGTCTCGACAAGAGGACGGGAATAGGATTCAGGTCGGATCTTAAGGACGGTCACAAGGATGACAGGGACATCCTGCTTAAGGCAAACCGTGAGGATTTAAGACAGTTCGGAATGATTCCGGAATTCTTAGGACGTCTGCCTGTTATCACAGCGCTGCAGAGCCTCGATGAAGATATGCTGGTAAAGATATTGCGGGAGCCGAAGAACGCCATACTCCGTCAGTATGAGAAACTGCTGGCAATGGATGAGGTAAAGCTTACCTTCGAAGATGACGCGCTTAGAGCCATTGCGAAGAAGGCCCTTGAGGCCGATACCGGCGCCCGGGCGCTGCGTTCGGTGCTTGAGGAATATATGCTGGACATAATGTACGAGATACCAAAGGACGACAACATAGGTCAGGTTATCATTACAAAGGAATATATAGAAGGAAACGGCGGTCCGAGGATAATAATGAGGGGTCAGGATCTCTACCTGCCGTGACCGGATAAAGGGGTGATTTTATGTGGTGCCCGAAATGCGGATCAAAAAATGAAGATGATGCTCTGTTTTGTCATAACTGCGGGTATAAGCTTGCAGGTCTTTTGGATGAGGCATCCGAAGATACAAAGATAGACGAGACATCAGGAGATACAAAGAGAATAGACACCGATGAATTTGACTTCGAAAAGTACGCAAACGAAGGTATTGCCAACGAGGAAAGAGAACGTGAAAAGGAGGCTATGAGGCGTGAGCGCAAAAGGCGCGAAGCCCGCATGGCTGCCAGACGTGAGGCACAGGAAAGACAGAAAAGAAAAGTCATAATGACGGGTATAATAATAGCCGTTGTTATTGCGGTTGTGGGTATCGCTGCGTTCTTTATGGTTAATAAGTACATGGGCGGAAACGATCAGAATGAGTCCTCAAAGACGGAGCAGGTAAAGCTTACGCCGACAGCAACACCTACGCCGACGGAAACGCCGACACCTACTCCCACTGAGACGCCAACGCCTACACCCACCGAAACACCGGTTGTTCCCACCATCGACCCGAATGAGTCCGCGGTGGCGTCTGTTGTTGAGGCTTCGGATGTAAGCACAGATGGTTACGAATTGGTTACCATAAGCAGCATAACAGCAAGCTCCGAGATTGAGCAGGACGGCATTGACAACGGCGCAACGGCTGCCATAGACGGTGATGAGATAACATCATGGCAGGAGGGCAAGGACGGTGACGGTATAGGAGAGGCTCTGCTTATAAACCTCAGCAGGAACTATGATATCAGATACATCAAGTTCAAGCTGGGAAACTGGCGCAGTGCGGAAAGATACAGCCAGAATAACCGTCCGAAGGAGCTTACCGTCCTGATAGGCGACGAAGTGTTTAATGCGGAGTTTCCTGACGGACAGACGGAGTATTGCCTTGCGCTTTCAAAGGACGTAAGCGCAAACCTTGTCAGTGTGGCGATCCAGAGTGTATACAGCGGAGATGAATGGGATGACACATGCATTTCCGAGATAAGTATTTACGGGAAATAATGCGTACTTTTGGATAAATCCAGAGATGCGTTTTAGATAGACAATGTCATAGGAGGTATTGTTATGATAAAAATAGATATTATATCCGGATTCTTGGGAGCCGGAAAAACAACACTTATCGCGAAGCTTTTAAAAGAAAAGTTCCAGAACGAAAAGGTCATTCTTATAGAGAATGAGTTTGGCGAGATTGGCATCGACAGCGGATTTTTAAAGTCTACAGGAATAGAAATAAGAGAGATGAATTCCGGCTGCATCTGCTGCTCTCTTGTGGGCGATTTCGGAACGGCTCTTAAGGAGGTGACGGAGAAATATTCACCGGACAGAATAATAATAGAGCCGTCAGGTGTCGGCAAGCTTTCAGACGTTATAAAGGCTGTTCAGGATGCCGGAGAGAAGATCGAGGGCGGCATAAAGATAAACTGCGCGGCTACTGTTGTGGACGTTATGAAGTGTAAGATACATTTGAAAAACTTCGGAGAATTTTACACAAATCAGATAGAGTCTGCCGGAACAGTGATCCTTACAAGAACTGATCTGGAAAAAGCAACCCAGGAAAAGGTTGACGAGGCTGTTGCCCTTATAAGAGAGCATAATCCCAATGTTACCATTATTACTACGCCGATAGCGCAGCTTAATGCAGATAAGCTCCTTAAGGTAATGGAAGAAGGCGGCGAGGACATCGAAAAGCAGCTTATGGAAGAAGCTAAAGAACATCATCATCACCATCATGATGAAGATGATGATCACGATGAGCATTGCTGCGGACACCATCACCACCACGATGACGATGACGACGACCATGATGAGCATTGCTGCGGACATCATCATCACGACGATGATGACGACGATCATGATGAGCATTGCTGCGGACATCATCACCACCACGATGATGATGACGATGATCATGATGAGCATGACCATGACCACCATGATCATGATCATGACGGACATTGCTGCTGCGGCCATCATCACCACCATCACGGTCATGACGCTGATGAGGTATTTACAAGCTGGGGTCGTGAGACATCAAAGAAGTATACAAAAGACGAGGTAGAAAAGATCGTTAAAGAGCTGTGCGATAACGCTGAGTACGGTCAGATCCTTCGCGCAAAGGGAATCCTTGCATGCCGGGACGGCAGCTGGGAATACTTCGATATGGTTCCGGGTGAGTGCGAGGTCAGAGACGGAGAGCCTGAGTTTACGGGACGTATATGCGTCATCGGAACAAACCTCGACGAGGACAAAATTGCGGAGCTGTTTGGTATCTGAATAAAGACCGGAATGGAGAACAAATGAAAAAGATTACTGATAAATATTATATAACGACGGCCATAGCGTATGCGTCGGGAAAACCCCATATAGGAAACACATACGAAATAGTCCTGGCGGACTGCATAGCACGTTTCAAGAGAATGCAGGGTCATGACGTGTTTTTCCAGACGGGTACCGATGAGCATGGTCAGAAGATAGAGCTTAAATCAAAGGACGCCGGCGTTACACCGAAGGAATTTGTGGACAACGTAGCGGGCGAGATCAAGAATATCTGGGATCTCATGAACACTTCCTACGATAAGTTCATCAGAACGACAGACGAGGATCACGAGCGTCAGGTTAAGAAGATATTCAAGAAGCTCTATGATAACGGCGATATCTACGAAGGCGCTTACGAGGGCCTTTACTGCACACCATGTGAGTCGTTTTACACCCAGTCGCAGCTCGTGGACGGCAAATGCCCCGATTGCGGCAGAGAGGTTACATATACTAAGGAACCTGCGTATTTCTTCAAGATGAGCAAATACGCGCAGAAGCTTATTGACTATATAAATGAGCATCCGGAGTTTATCCAGCCCGTATCGAGAAAGAACGAGATGATGAACAACTTCCTTAAGCCGGGATTGCAGGATCTCTGCGTTTCGAGAAGTACATTTGACTGGGGAATCCCCGTTGATTTCGCGCCGGGACACGTTGTATACGTTTGGCTGGACGCCCTTACAAACTACATTACCGGTATCGGATACGACTGCGACGGCGATTCTACCGATCAGTTTAAGAAATACTGGCCGGCGGACCTTCACCTCATCGGTAAGGACATAGTTCGTTTCCACACGATATACTGGCCCATTTTCCTTATGGCACTGGGTCTTCCGCTTCCGAAGCAGGTGTTCGGTCATCCGTGGCTGCTTCAGGGCGAGGGCAAAATGAGCAAGTCAAAGGGCAACGTTCTCTATGCCGATGATCTTGTAGATGTATTCGGCGTTGATGCCGTAAGATATTTCGTCATACACGAAATGCCTTTTGAGAACGACGGCGTTATAAGCTGGGAACTTATGGTTGAAAGAATGAATTCCGACCTTGCCAACATTCTCGGAAATCTCGTAAACCGTACGATTTCCATGACAAATAAATATTTCGGCGGAGTCGTTTGCAATAAGAATGTAAACGAGGATGTTGATGATGATCTGAAGGCTGTCGTAACGGGAACGGCTGAAAAAGTCGTGAAAAAGATGGATGATCTTCGCGCGGCGGATTCGCTGACGGAAATATTCAATCTTTTCCGCAGATGCAATAAATATATAGACGAGACAATGCCCTGGGCACTTGCTAAAGATGAGGAGAAGAAGGATCGTCTTTCGACGGTACTTTATAACCTTATCGAGAGCATAACCATCGGAGCATCGCTCCTTGAGCCCTTCATGCCTGAGACGGCGCAGAAGATCTATGCCCAGCTTGGAACATCGGCAAGAGATTATGAGGATCTTGACAGATTCGGTCTCTATCCCAACGGCAACAAGGTAACGGAGAAGCCGGAGATTCTTTTCGCAAGGCTTGACATGGCTGAGGTTCTGGAAAAAGCCAAGAAGATCAGCGAAGCCCAGGCGGCTGCCGTTAAAGGCGAAGAAGAGGAAGGAATCGAGCTTAAGCTTAAGGATGAGATAACATTCGACGATTTTGAAAAGCTGCAGTTCGCCGTGGGAGAGATAATCTCCTGTGAGGAAGTCAAAAAATCCAAAAAGCTTCTCTGCTCACAGGTTAAGATCGGAAATCAGGTAAAGCAGATCGTTTCGGGAATAAAGCCTCATTACATGCCCGCAGATATGGTAGGCAAGAAAGTAATGGTGCTGGTAAATCTTAAGCCCGCGAAGCTTGCCGGAGTCCTTTCCGAGGGAATGCTTCTTTGCGCCGAGGATGAAAACGGCAACTTAAGCCTCATGACGCCGGAGAAGGAAATGCCGTCGGGAGCCGAGATAGCATGATAGAAACCGATATGATAATCGACACACACGCCCATTACGACGACGAAGCGTTTAACGATGACAGAGACGAGCTTCTACAGTCATTCTGCGAAAATGGGATCTGTCGTGTCATAGATGCGGCGGCAGACGTAAAAAGCCTCGATGATGTTATGGCGCTTTGCGAAAAATATCCGTTTATATACGGAGCCATCGGGATACACCCCGATAATATAGGCGAAGTGGACGACGCGGTATTCGAAAAGATCTCGAAATACTGCGATTACGAGAAAACAGTTGCTGTAGGCGAAGTGGGTCTTGATTATCATTGGAATAAAGAAAATAAATCACAGCAGATAGAAATGTTCGGGCGATTTGCGGATCTGGCGCGGGAGAAAAAACTTCCGCTGGTAATCCACAGCAGAGATGCGGCGGAGGACACCCTTAATGTCATAAAGGATAAGAATATAGGCGATATCGGTGCCGTTATGCATTGTTACTCATATTCACCAGAGATGGCAAAACAGCTGCTGGATATGGGATTGTATTTCGGAATAGGCGGCGTTGCCACATTTAAGAATGCACGCAAGCTTGTGGAAGCCATAAAATATCTGCCTCTTGCATCACTGCTTCTGGAGACGGATTGTCCGTATCTTGCACCGGTGCCCCACAGGGGAGAGCGAAACTGTTCGCTTTATATTCCCTTTGTTGTACGGAAAATCGCGGAGATTAAGAACGTAAGCGAAGAAGACGTGATTCGTCAGACAAACGAAAACGCACGCAAACTGTTTACAAAGCTTCGGTAAAAAGGGTATACTATCTGTAAGGTGTACTCACGGAATCATTACGATCCATGACGTATGGAAAGTAAAAGATTTTAAGTGTGCACAAAAAACGAAAAAGGAGACTAAAGGCATGAATATAATCATAAGCGGCAAGAATATTGAATTGACAGAAGGTTTAAAAAGTGCTGTAAACGAAAAGATAGGCAAACTTAACCGTTATTTCACGCCATCTACAGAGATAAACGTTACACTCAGTGTCGAGAAGGAAAGACAGAAAATAGAGGTTACGATCCCTGTAAAGGGAAACATAATCCGTTCCGAGCAGGTCAGCAACGATATGTATGTGTCAATCGACCTTGTTGAAGAAGTTATCGAAAGACAGCTCAGAAAATATAAGAAAAAAATCGTTGATAAGCACCAGGGCGGCGCAAACCTCCAGAAGGCATATATCGAGAATGATTATCTCGAGGAAGAGAACGTTAAGATAACAAGAGTTAAGAAATTCGACGTTAAGCCCATGTATCCGGAGGATGCCTGCGTTCAGATGGAGCTCTTGGGACATAACTTCTTTGTATTCAACAACGCGGAGACAGATACGATAAACGTTGTTTACAAGAGAAGAGACAATTCTTACGGTATCATAGAGCCGGAGGAGTAATTCGCGCGTATCTGCTTAGAAAAACTGACAGGAGAAATTTGAGATGGTTAATGTTGCGGTGCTGGGCTACGGCACGATAGGAAGCGGAGTTGTAGAGGTTATAAACAGAAATAATGCGGTCGTCAGCGAAAATGCCAGGGACGAGGTTCGCGTTAAATACGTATTGGATCTGAGAACATTTGAGGGAGATTCCGTTCAGAAGATCCTGGTGCATGATTTTGATGTTATAGCTTCCGACAAAGATGTAGACATCGTGGTTGAAACCATGGGTGGAATACATCCCGCGTATGATTTTGTAAAAAAGGCTCTTGAGGCAGGAAAGAACGTCTGCACGTCGAATAAAGAGCTTGTTGAGGCTCACGGACGGGAGCTTATGGTCATTGCCAAAGAGCACAGCGTAAACTTCCTTTTTGAGGCAAGCTGCGGCGGCGGAATCCCCATAATCCGTGCCCTTTATAATTCGCTTACAGGCGATGTTATCGAGGAGATAACGGGAATAATGAACGGCACGACGAACTACATCCTCAGCAGGATGGATTCCGACGGCGTATCATTTGAAGCGGCTCTTAAAGAGGCTCAGGATATGGGCTATGCCGAGAAAAATCCCGAGGCTGATGTAGAGGGCTACGATCCCTGCAGAAAGATTGCCATACTTTCTTCTGTGGCATACGGAAAGCAGATAAATTACGCGGATATCCATACGGAGGGAATAACAAAGATCACTACCGAGGATTTCAAATACGCGCGTAAGATAGGCGCAAGGATCAAACTTTTCGGAACCAGCACGAATGTTGACGGCAAGGTTTCGGCGATCGTTGCACCTTATATGGTAAATACGGGAAATCCGCTTTACTCTGTTGTTGATTCGTTTAACGCGATCTTCGTAAAGGGCAATATGCTGGGTGATTCCATGTTTTACGGCAGAGGCGCCGGAAGCCTTCCTACTGCAAGTGCTGTTGTGGGAGACGTTGTCGATGCGGCGCGTCATCTTCACGAGACGGTAAACAAGATATGGAGTGAGGAAAAGGCAGAGCTTATACCGTACGAAAAGGCTGAGAGCAGCTTCTTTGTAAGAGTAAAGGGCGCAGACGATTCTGTTAAGAAAAAAATCGCAGATGTTTTCGGAAATGTTGATTTCATCGAGAATATCGTAGATGGTGAGATCGGTTTCCTTACGGGAAGTATCACAGAGGGAGAGTTCGAAGAGAAATCAAAGAGCATTCCTGAAATGATAACAAGAATAAGAACGAAATTCTAAAAAATGCATTAACCGGGGCGAAGAATTTAATCTTCGTCCCTGCTTTTCGCTTGCAAGTTCATTTTTGGTGTTGTATATTGAAAAGCGGCTGCCTGGAGCATATGTCACATGATCCTTCGGCAGTTAAATATGGGGTAAAAAAGGTAAAATTGGAGAAGTATAGTGGCAAATAATCTTGTAATAGTTGAGTCACCTACAAAGGTGAAAACGATAAAAAAATTTCTTGGAAACGGCTATGAGGTGGAGGCCTCAAACGGCCATATAAGAGATCTGCCAAAGAGCAGGCTCGGAATAGATGTAGAAAACGACTTTGAACCGAAATATATAACCATAAGAGGTAAAGGCGACCTTCTCGCTGCGTTAAAAAAAGCGGCAAAAAAGGCAGATAAGATCTACCTCGCAACTGACCCGGATAGAGAGGGTGAGGCCATATCGTGGCATTTGCAGCAGGCGATGCCAAAAGAAGCCTCAAAGATGCGTCGTATAACATTTAATGAGATAACTAAAAACGCGGTCAAGACATCCCTTAAAAATCCCCGGGATATAGATATGGATCTCGTCGACGAACAGCAGGCAAGAAGATGTCTCGACAGAATGGTGGGATACGAGATAAGCCCGCTTTTGTGGAAAAAGGTAAAGAGAGGCTTGAGTGCGGGCAGAGTGCAGTCTGTTGCGCTTCGTATAATAGCCGACAGGGAAGCCGAGATCGCGAATTTTATTCCGGAGGAATACTGGACCATCAGCGCCGGACTTAAGAGCGAGGGCGGCAAAAAAGTCGTGCCTTTTAAGTATTACGGAAAGAACGGCAAAAAAGCCGAGATCAAATCAGAGGCTCAGGCCAACGAGATCGTCGGTGCAGTCGAAAATAAGGAATTTTCCATAACGGAGATAAAGAAAAGTCAGAAGAATAAGAAGGCTCCGCTTCCGTTTACAACGTCGACGATGCAGCAGGATGCCGCAAGGCTTTTAAATTTCTCGACACAGAAGACGATGCGTATCGCTCAGCAGCTTTATGAGGGTGTTGATATAAAGGGACGCGGTTCAGTGGGCCTTATATCTTATCTGAGAACCGATTCGACCCGTATTTCAGAGGAAGCCGATGCTGCTGCAAGAGGCTTCATAGAGAAAAATTACGGAAAAGAATTCCTTGGAGCAGCTGCGCAGGCACAAAAGGATAATAAGAAGATACAGGATGCCCACGAGGCGGTAAGACCTACCGACGTTACGGTGACGCCTGTTTTATTAAAGGAATCCTTAAGCCGCGATCAGTTCAGGCTTTATCAGCTCATATGGAACCGCTTTGTGGCCAGCCGTATGAAGAATGCCGTTTACGGCAGCATGAATGTAAAGGCTGTTTGCGGAGAATATACATTTACTGCCACAACATCCAGCCTGGAATTTGAAGGCTTCTTGCTCATTTATAAGGGCGATGACGAGGCACCTGAGAAGAATGCGGAGCTTTTGAAGCTTAAAGAAGGAGATAGTCTTACGGCGCAGGAAATACTGCCGGAGCAGCACTTTACCCAGCCGCCGGCACACTATACCGAGGCATCTCTTGTTAAGACGCTGGAGGAGCTTGGAATAGGCCGCCCCAGCACGTATGCGCCTACAATAACGACGATAATTCAGCGCCGCTATATAGTCAAAGAGAAAAAGAATATATTCATCACTGAGCTTGGCGAAGTGGTAAACGATATAATGAAAAAGGCGTTCCCCAGCATAGTTGACGTGAATTTTACGGCGACAATGGAAGGGCTTCTTGACGGTGTAGGAGAGGGTAAGGTCGAGTGGAAGACTGTTCTCAAAAACTTCTGGCCTGACTTAAATGAGGCCGTAAAAGCCGCCGAAAAAGAGCTGGAAAATGTCAAGGTAGAGGATGAGGTTACCGACGTAATATGCGAGAATTGCGGCCGTAATATGGTCATAAAATTCGGACCCCACGGGAAATTCCTTGCATGTCCCGGCTTCCCGGAGTGCCGTAATACAAAGCCGTATCTTGAAAAAGCGGGAATTAAATGCCCGAAATGCGGCGGCGAAGTCCTCATAAAGAAGACGAAAAAAGGCCGCAGATATTACGGCTGTGAAAACAATCCGGAATGCGATTTTATGACATGGCAGAAGCCTACCGGAGAACTTTGCCCGGATTGTCAGAGTCCGCTGGTAAAAAGAGGAGAGCAGGTTGTGTGCTCCAATACGAAGTGCGGGTATAAGATAAAAAAATAGAATATTCAGGATTAAACTTATAAAAAAGGAAAGGTTCATCAGAGCTTGTCAAAAGCCTGGGACCTTTCTTTTTTTGCTGCAAATGTTCATTGAGCAGACGGACAAGATAA
>CAYMAY010000033.1:0-15837 GCA_964388555.1 uncultured Lachnospiraceae bacterium | reverse complement strand
CTACAACGCCGTCCATCTCGATATACTGCTGATTCAGGAATTTTACAACTGCCTGTCCGACTGTCATTTTCATTGTCGTCATTCCTCCTATTTTATAATTTGTTTTTTTATCTAAAATTGCTGTCCTGCAATTTCATTCAGATACACTTCTATTTCGCGTGAACCGCCTTCTTTAAAGTTGCGTCTGTATGTCTTTGGCGATATTCCGAAATATTTTTTGAAAACGGTGCTTAAGTGGCAACTGCTGCTGAAGCCCAGCATATCACCGATCTCCTTTATGCTCAGATCCGTGTTCATGAGCAGGTTCTGCACCTCACCGATCTTGCGGTGCATAACGTATTTCATGGGAGATACACCGGTTTCGCTTTTAAATATATGAGCGAGATAATAATGACTTATTCCAAACTTCTCGCCTATCTCCGAAAGGCTTAAGGGCTCATCATAATGCTCGTCGAGATACTCCGAGATAACTCTTATGAGCTCGTCGTTACGTATTTCGACATCGTCCAGATTCTTCTGAACTTCCATTAACCTCGTATATACAACATTGAGTATTGCGTTAACAAGGCTGTCGCACAGTGCCATGTCCGGATTCGGTATCTTCTGAAGCTCGTAAAGAGCGACTATCAGCTTTTCGACTGCTGATCCCGGCTCGAAATCTATAAGTGCCCTCTGGTGCTGCTCTATAAGATTTACTTCTTTGCCGTTTATGTTCAGATCACGTACCGCAACCGTCAGCGTCGTGTTATGCTCGTGCCTGAAGGGCTCCTCACCGTGCCATACGTTTTTATCTACTATGATAAGATTACCGGGCTTTGTTTCGTACATTCTCTTATCGACTCTGTAGCTGCCCGTACCGTCGAGCACGTATATGAGCTCGGCGAATGTTTTGTGTCTGTGCTGAAGCATCGGGTGCGTTGAATGGTATTCCTCGTCCGTATAATATAACCTCTCAAACGCCCCTGTAGGCTTCGAAACCGTATTCATTTCGGCGTTTGCCACGAGAATACCTCCTTTCACATTCTTGCTTTAGCTTGACTATATATTACTACATCTTTTCAAAAAATTGTTATTCTTTTATTGCTGAATTTACAGGGTTTTTTATGGTTTTTAAGGGGGTAATTATATATTCTTGCGTTGAGATACAAAAAAGTTTTTGTGTTTTTGTCAGTTTTTACTTTTGCAATATAAAAGTCCCCGAATGGCAAAAACCGCCCCGGCAGTAACGGTTCCCTTTACGGGATGCCATTACGACCGGGGCTGCGCCTTAGATCGATAAAATTATCGGGATTCAGCTTTTATTTAATCTCGCTGATCTTAACCCATCTGTTTTCTTCTGCAGACTGGAGAGCTGCAAAGAGAACTCTGTCTACCTTTGCGCCGTAAGCGACATCGATATCGATGGGCTTTTTCTCATCCATCGCCTTGAAGAGCTTATGATAGTGCATTGCAAAAAGTTCAGGATAGCTTACACAAGATTCCTCATAAATGTTGAAATCCTTGTATCCATCATGAGACGGATTTCCCAAAACCGTTCTGAAGCCCTGGGTCTTGTACTCGCCTTCTTCATAGATTCTCAGCTCATTGAGTCTGTTAAGATCCCATGCGATTGTTCCCTTTGTTCCTTCGATTTCATATCCGAAGCAGTTGTCATGTCCAGGAGCGATACGGCTTGAATACATAACGCCGGTTCTTCCGCTGGAGTATTTAACGATAACAGAGCAAACGTCATCTGTGTCGACATCTACTATAGCTCCGTTGTTATCCATGTCTTTTCTCGTCTTGTAATACGTATCTTTAACTGCGCATACTTCTGTTATCTCGCCGAGGCTCTCTCCTCCGAGATAATCGGAAATGCTTATAACGTGGGCGATTATATCACCGATAACTCCGGTTGCCGCTTTCTTCTTCTCGTCTCTCCATTGAAGCTCTTTGTTGGGATCCTTCTTATAGCTGCACTCGAACCATCCCTTGAAGAAAGTGATGTCGCCTATTCTGCCGTCATCGATTAATTTCTTGGCTTCCATGTTTACCGGAACCGTTCTGTAAATGAAGTTGACCATATTGGCAACACCGGCTGCCTTAAATGTCTCTTCCATTTCTTTTGCTTCCTGGGCATTCATTGTCATGGGTTTTTCTACCATAACATGCTTTCCTGCCTTAGCAGCTTCGATGGCAAGCTGTGCGTGTGTATAATTCGGCGTAAGGACAGACACGACTTCAACGTCCGGATCATTTATCACTTCTTTATAATCTGTCGTGATCTTCTCGAAACCGAAACGTTTTCCGATCTTTTCCGCCTGTTCCTTGTTTGTGTCGGCAAGAGCAACAAGTTTAACATCGTAATCCCCATAAACATTGACCATTTTAAGTCCTCTGATATGGAAAAAGCCTATGTTGCCTGCGCCTATAACACCAACGCCTACTGTTCTCATAACGATACCCCCTTAAGTATATATTCTTATGTATAAATTTTTAATGCCAATACTATGTGTTACGTTATTTTATTCTGATAGTACTTTCTTTTTTTAAGAGCGGTGTTTCCAGATAAAGCCTCATGTATTTATCATCGCCGTGAATAAGCTGATCCAGCCGGGTGATGGCCATTTCACCCAGACTGCCGCGGTCTATCTGCATTGTCGAAAGCCTCGGCTGCGCGGAGTTTCCCACATTCGAGTCGTCAAAGCCCATTATGGATATATCTTCCGGCACACGATAGCCGTGCATTTCCAGTGCATGCATTGCGGCGACGCCGATGGCATCATTAACAGCGAAAAAGGCAGTCGGCAGATTTGTGTGTTTTTTCAGGTGCTCATCCATCTGCTTTATTCCCGATTCAAGCACATGATCCAGCCTTATTACATACTCCTTGTCAACAGGAAGTCCGAGTTCCTTCATTGCCTCGTAGTATCCTTGTTCTCTTGCCGGAAGTCCGCCCATCGGGTAATACGAAGCGAGCAGACCTATTTTTTCATGTCCCAGACTCTTAAGGTACTCAATAGCCATGTGCGTTCCGTATACATTATCCGGGCACACACAATTGCATGATATACCCTTTACATCATTATCAAGCGCCACGAGGGGAACCGGGCATTTTTCGAGAAGATGATATCTTTCTTTTTTTATTTCCGTCGCAAACAAAAGGATGCCCTTGCTCATTTTCAGCCTTTTTGACGACGTTATGAATTCTTCAAATTCCTCAGCCTTAACTTTCGCAAAGCCAAGCATATAACCGAATTCATTTGCCGTTCTCTCGGCACCCATCAAAATGCCCGCAAAGTAATCCTCATTTCTTTCGACAACGCTAATTCCCGTCTCGTAAAGGACAGCCGTGATCATTTTGGAATCACTGCTGCTTTTGCTGTCTTCTTTTTCCTTGTTAATAAAATAGTTATTCTTCTTCAGGATTTCCTCTATTTTTTCACGCGTTTTTTCACCAACACCTTTTTGTCCGTTATATACGCGCGAAACCGTAGCAATCGAAACTCCTGCTTCCTCGGCGATCTTTCTAAAATTCATACTACTACCACTCTCATTATTCTTTACACAGCCGCAATGTATAAAGCGAAACACCACCTGTTCTTATTTAGAATCAGTTTCTTATTTATCCATTACCGCCATTATTGCGTTAACCGCATCCTCACTGCTTCCTTTCGGGAACAGCTCGCAGCCAACGTACCCAGTATATCCGACTTTGCTCAAATGTAAAATAACATTTTTATAATTGATCTCACCGGTTCCCGGCTCATGCCTTCCCGGCGCGTCTGCAATATGAATATGTCCCATTGTATCTACATACTTTGAAATAGTATCTATAATGGATCCCTCATCGTTTAACTGCATATGATAAATATCATATAAGATCTTTACTCTCGGCGAGTTAAGAACTCTTATTATCTCTGCTGCCATCTGAGTCGACTTAAGGAAATTACCAACGTGATCAGTCGTGATGTTAAGTCCCTCAAGATTGCATGTGATGCCGGCTTCTTCTGCCATAACAGCAACATCTTTCAGCATGTCATACATCGAGCACAGTTTTACCGTATCCGATAATTCATCATAATGATTTACTACGATTCCGCCTTCTCCCAATGCATTGGAATGAATCGTAACACTTGCCGCACCGATCTTCTTTGCAGCTTCAAGAGATTGTTTCAAAAAAGCAAGGTATTTTTCTTTGTGAGTAGGATCAACAAGTGAGTAATCCGCATCTCCGTTAAAGCCCGATATGGCTATATCCGCTTCTTCAGCAAGTTTTTTGATCTGGTCTAAATCCTTATCTGTCCAGCTCCAGAATTCTATTGCGTCAAATCCTGCGTCCTTTGCCGCCTGAAATCTTTTTTCCCAAGGCAATTCTGTAAATATCGTCTCAATGCATGCTGTACATTTCATGGTCATTCTCCTTATACAAAAGGGGACGTGGTAAATCCACATCCCCTTTCATTCAATTGTTAATTAAGATTATGGACAAACATTAATTAATTATTCATAAAGGTTCGGAGCGATAAGTGCGTCTTCCATATTCTCTGAATTGTAGAAATATCCAGGAATATTCATGTCTTCAACAGTACCGCCGTTAGCAAGCTGAACAAGTGCACATACTGTGTAATATCCCATTGCATAAGGCATCTGTGTGATACATCCATAAAGAGTACCGTCGTTGATCTTCTCCATGTTGATCGATCCGGAATCAAATCCGATAGCGATCATGTCTGTCTCAGGATCTGTTCCGAGAACGTTAAGTGTGCTGTCTGCCTGGATAAGAGCTTCAGAAGCTGTCTGGCCTGTTGCATACATGCAGATCGTGTCAGACTTGTTCATGATAGCTGATGCCTCTGTTGCAGCATAGTCAAGTGTTGACTGTGAAGGAACTGCGCACTCGATGATAACATCTGCAGAGCTCTCATCACCCTTGTCAGAGCAAGCGCCTGTGAAGTAATCGTTTCCGATAACTGCTACGCTGTATCCGGCATCTTTAGCACGCTCGATGATTCCATCTACAAAACCTAATCCACGCTGCTGATGGTTTGAAGAAGTAGCATCCTGTGCTACCATACCGAATCTTACAGGTGAATCCGAAGCTGCGATTCTGTCTTCAAGAGCATTCCAAGCTTCTTCTGCTGCTACGTCAGCTGCTGCAATACTATCTGTTGCGATTGTTGCTGCAAGTGTTCCTTCCGGAGCAGTATCGATAGCTGTATCAAATGCAACGATCGGGATTCCTGCTTCTTTAGCGCTGTTAAGAGAATCAACAACTGCACTTGCGTCTGATGCTGAAAGTCCTATTCCTGCAGGGCTGTTATTGATAGCTGTGTTGAGCATGTTAACCTGGTCTGCTATATCAGACTCTGTGTTCGGTCCCTGAGAATCAACCGTAACGCCAAGATCCTCAGCTGCATCGTTAACGCCGGCGATAACTGCCTGCCAGTACGTATTCTGGAACGCTTTAACAACGATCTGGAAGCTGTACTCGCTATCAGCTGTCAGTCCTTCAAACTGTGTTCCTGCCATCATATCATCAACGTTGATAACCCAATCCTCATCCGATCCGGATTCGCTTGAAGCCGATGATGTGCTGGACTCAGATGTGGAGCTCGACTCCGATGATGCGCTGGAAGCTGATGATGCGCTGGAAGCTGATGACGAGCTGGAAGCTGATGAGCTGGAAGCTGATGATCCGCCGCCGCATGCAGTAAGTGATACTGCCATAGCCGCTACCAAACCGAGTGCTAAGATTTTCTTTTTCATAAAGTTGCCTCCTTTTTGAATAATGATTTATTTAACCCTGAAAGGGGTTATAACATTGTTAGTACTATCAGACTGCTACTTTAGCTTCTCTTTCTTTTTCTGTCTTTATAACATCGATCATAACCGATCCGATAAGAACAAGTCCTGTTATGAGCTGCTGCCAGTTCGCCTGGAATCCGACAAAGGGAAGTCCTACTTTAAGAAGCATGAATACAAATGTTCCTATGAAGATTCCTTCCATACTTCCTCGTCCGCCTGATGCGGAAACGCCACCAACGATAGCTCCACCGATGGCATCCATTTCCATTCCGGCTCCGACACCCGGCTGTATGGTCGGTGTAGATGCTGCGTATGCTATTGAAGCAACGCCTGCGAAAAGGCCGCAGATCACGTATACCATTACATGGTAGAATTTTACGTTTATACCGGAAAGAACGAGCGCTTCTCTGTTACTTCCGATACCAATGGTATAGCGTCCGAATTTCGTGCTGTTAAGTACATATCTCATTACGAGCATAAGCACAAAGAGCCAGAAAATTCCTACCGGTATTATTGCACCGCTCTCCGTTGTATATCTGAAGAGATAGTGGAATTCTCCTCCTGCCTGACTTGTTGTAGGCCACGGAATCGAGAAATTGTTTGCGCATATGGAACCAAGTCCTCTTACTATCATGCATGTGCAAAGCGTTGCCAGGAAAGGCGGAAGCTCCATTATCGAAACAAGAACTCCGTTGAAAACTCCGATTCCCACAGCAAGCAGGACAGCTATGATTATGCCGACAATTACCGGTGCACCGAGGTTTTTAATAACTGCCGCACCTACGATAGCGTAACATACAACGCCTGTTCCTATCGAAAGGTCTACACCTCCGGTAATAAGCGCCAAACCTACACCAAATGCCATAAGCACGTAATAATACGCCATATCAAACATCTGTATAATCGTTGTATATCTCAGGAAAGACGAGCTGGCCACGCTAAAAACAACAAATAAAGCGATAAACACCAGAACAACGATAAATTTTTGGTTTTTAACCAAACTTCCAATACTCGATTTTTTATTCATCTTGCCCTCCATCATCAATCAGCAATATTTCTCGTGGACAGCGCCATTATATTTTCCTGGGTTGCTTCGGATATATCAATCTCGCCTGTTTTCTCACCCTCGCACATTACAACTACCCTGTCGCTCATTCGGAGGATCTCGGTAAGTTCGGATGAAATCATTATGATTGATTTTCCTTCATCCTGCGCAAGATGATTCATAAGTTTATAAATCTCATTCTTGGCACCTACATCAATACCTCTTGTGGGCTCATCGAAGATAAGAATGTCGCAGTTCTTAACAAGCCATTTTGCTATAACAACCTTCTGCTGGTTACCTCCTGAAAGATTCACAACAAGCTGATCGATTCCCGGAGTCTTGATGTTAAGCTGATCAACATATTTCTTTGTAGCGCTTGCTTCCTTTGATTTATTGATCATCAATCCGGTACAATAATCATCCAGAGCAGCCATCGTTACATTTTCAGATACCGGTCTTTGAACGGCAACGCCGTATCTCTTTCTGTCCTCTGAAAGGTATCCGATGCCGTATTTAACCGCATCCTGCGGCGTTTTGATATTTACCTTATTTCCGTTTACATAGATATCTCCGCTCTGCTTCGGATCCGCTCCGAATATCGCCCTTGCGGTCTCTGTACGTCCGGCACCCATAAGTCCCGAGAAACCAAGCACCTCTCCTTTTCGGAGTTCAAAGCTGACATCCTTAACCATACGGCCTGCATTGAGATGTTCAACCTTGAGAACTACCGGTGCGTCCGGCTTAACCATGCTGTGATCCTTCGGATCCTCATATATTACACGTCCTACCATCATGTTGATGATGTCTTCCTTCGTGCATTCATTCGTTATGAGGGTACCTACGTATGTTCCGTCTCTCATGACCGTAACACGATCTGTTATTACTTTTATCTCATCCATACGGTGTGAGATATATACGATACCGTAGTTCTTAGCCTTAAGATCACGGATGATGGTGAACAGCTCTTCTATCTCTTTTTCGGTAAGCGCTGCCGAAGGCTCATCGAAAACAATGACCTTTGCATCATGAGAAACCGCTTTAACGATCTCACACATCTGCTGTTTTCCTACCGTAAGCTCGCCCATATTCATCGTAGGATCTATATTGATGTTCAGCTGGTCGAAAAGCTTTTTTGACTCCTCGATCATCTTTTTATCATCAATTCCGAAACCTTTTTTGAATTCACGACCTATGAATATGTTCTGTGCTACGGTCAGGTCGCTGACCATGTTCAGCTCCTGATGCACTATAACTATTCCTGCATCCTGTGCTTCTCTGGCATTGTGGAATTCCACTTCCTTGCCTTCGTATAAGATACTTCCGGAATCCTTTGAATAGATACCCGTCAGAACCTTCATCAATGTTGATTTTCCGGCGCCGTTTTCTCCCATAAGCGCATGAACCTCTCCCGGCTTAACATTGAAGTTAACATGATCCAACGCATGTACTCCGGGGAAAGTCTTATCTATCCCTGTCATCTCCAAAATGTATTCGCTCATTTTGTTTCTCCTTTGTATATGAATTACATATCCATCAGTTCTTTCTCTTTCTGCCCAATACATCGACAAATACAGCTACGATAACAATAAGACCTGTTATAATAAGCTGAATGTCCTTTGACAGCTTCAATGCCAAAATTCCTTCCTGGAGAAGCGATATTATAAGTACACCGATAACGGTACCACTGATAGATGCAAGTCCGCCGGCCATGGATGTTCCACCCATAACACAGCCTGCTATCGCTTCGTTGTTGTACTGATCGCCGTAACCCGGCTGAACCGTTGTATATGATGCTACAAAGAAAAGTGCTGCAAGGCCTGTGAGTGTTCCGCATATTACGTATGCGAGCATCTTCCATTTTTTGGTATTAACACCCGAAAGGCGAACCGCCTCCTCATTACTTCCGAGACCCAGGATGTATCTTCCGGGCTTCAGGTTGTTCAAAAGAATTCCGCAGAAGATTGCCACTGCTGCAAATATTATAATACCTACAGGGAATCCTCCTTCGGTGGTAACTATGTTTCTGAATGCTCCCGCTGCATCTGTTCTCTGCGGCCAGCTTACCGAGTTGGCGCCTGTGTAGATAGATGCAATACCTTTTGCCATGTTCATTGATGCCATGGAAATGATAAACGGCGGAATCTTGCAATAAGCAACCATTACTCCGTTAAATATACCGAACAGCAATCCTATTACTATGCAAAGAACGATTGCAAAGCCTATGGGCATTCCCTGCTGATTAAAGGTATATCCCGATATAAGAGCACAACAGAACATTACCGGTCCGATTGAGAAATCGATACCGCCGGTTGCGATTACGAATGTTACGCCAAGAGCCAGATAACCAAGAAAGTAAACATAGTTAAGTGTGCTGACGATGTGCGCCGTTCCCGCAAAATTAGGGATGATCGCACAAAATACAATGTACATAGCTATGAGAACTACGATAAGCATCAATCTGTTAAATCCCAATTTTTTAACAAATGGATTTTGCTTAATTTTATTCATTCCATCCTCCTCTTTACAGTTCGTGAAGATTTTTCAACAAGTTTTCCTGCTTATTTGTAAACCGACGGCTTTTCGATAAGATCAATCTTTTCCTCTTTTCCTGAATCTATCGACTTTATAAGCGTTGCCGCCGTAACCGCTGCAACATATCCGTCCCATGCTGATGGTCCTTCATCTCTTCCTGCCTGTATGGCATCTGCCCAGGCCTGAAGCTCTACATCGTATGCTCCCGGGAATCTCTGTGACCAGTCGCTCATAAGAGGCATTTTAGACTCAGTGTTTATTCTGTAGAGGCAGCGCGGCGGATCGGGAAGCTTTACGGATGCCTTCTCCGTTATAACCTCGCACTGAATGTCGTATGCATAAGCCTCTGAAGATGTTATCTCTACATCTATAACAACTCCCTCGCGAGTCTTAAGAATTACCATGAGCGGATTCGGATAATCGCCTTTTGTTTCTCTGTTCTGTCTCGCTTTTATAACCTGTCCGCTTACGTACTCATCGCTCGTGAGCCAGCGTGAGATATCTATCTCATGTATGCAGACACCATTTATGGTAGTCTCTTTTCCGAAGCCTGATCCTGTCTGATAAGCGTTTCTGTGTTTTTCATGGATCATAAGCGGGAGTCCGCCCTCACCTGAATCTATGAAACTCTTTATCTCCTTATATCCGGGATCATAACGTCTCATGAATCCTACCTGACAGAACTTCTTTCCGGCCTTCTGCTCTGCCTCCATTATCTGGATGCACTCCTGCGGTGTCGTTGCCAACGGTTTCTCGCAAAGAACTCTCTTGCCAGCCTTTATGCTCTCAAGAACATATCCTGCGTGAGACGGATCGGAGGATGCTATAAGTATTGCGTCCGTCAAATCGCTGTTTATAAGTTCTTCACCTGTTTTGAATGCCTTGCATCCATACTGTTTTGCAACGCCCTGTGCAGCCTCTTCAAAAAAATCCGACACCGCTGTTACTTCGGTATTCGGAATCTTGTTTGTGAGTCTTTCGACATGAGTTTTACCGATATGGCCGCAACCAATAACCCCCACTCTTAACTTCTCCATCTGTTTTTCCTCCTCAACATCTTTCGTGTTTCCGGCGTTTTTCGTTTTGTTTTCCGAGAATTTCCTTTCCCCCGCACATTGTAATTTCTTGTTGTTACAATGTTACGTCGTTTCTCTTAATGATGTTACAATGATAACCTTTGACCTACTTATTGTCAACGTGTTACTTTTTACAAAGACTTCCTTTATTTTTCTGTATATTTTCACAACAAATTTCGGACTGCCGCGGCTTTGATTTGTCTCTCATATCCTACGCTTTGTCCGTTTTTTGTTGTTTTAGTACAAAAAAACAGTGACATTTTCGTCACTGTTTCCTCTTGTTACGTTATTTTGTTTACTAAACTAAAACGTACTCTTATATATCTCCAGCACGTCGTCCCGGCTGAGTTCAACGTAATTGTTGTTCAGAAGTCTCTGCTGGGTTTTTATTACCGTCTCGGCGTACACCGGAAGTTCATCCTCGGTAACGCCCTGCTCATGAAGCGCGTCGCGCTTTAAGACCTTCTCCAAAAGCTCGTAGAGTCTGTCCAGTGCCTCATCGCTGCCGCAGCCGATTATCCCGGCGATCATCGCTTCATAATCGTTTATTTTTCCGACAGGCTTTTTCTCTTTATATTTGCGCATTACGGCTTCAAACATCATCTGATTTGACTGTCCGTGGGGCACGTGGTGAACGCCTCCCAGCGGATATGCCAATGCATGCACCGCCGCGCAGCCGCCGTAGCCGAACGCTATTCCGGCGTAATTCGAACCCCTCTGGAACTCCGCCGCATATTTTTTCCACGCTTCGCCTGCGCCGTCCTTATCCGCCTTTATCCAGCCGGTAATTATGAGCTTCAGAGCATTTTCGGAAAACATTCTGCTCATCTCACAGGCATTCGGGCTGAGATATGATTCCGACGCATGAACGAAAGCATCTATGGATGACGTAGCGAACACTTTATATGGCAGACTCTGCAAAAGTGAGCTTATAAGCACCGCATGATCGGCAAACATGTCGTTTACACCGAATCCGACTTTCGTGCCGAGTCTCGTACGGTTTACGCTCACAAGGCATGTAACCTCGCTTCCCGTACCGCACGTCGTCGGAAGGCAGTAAAGTGTATGGCGCTTTTTTATCTTCTCGGGTGCGGCGAACAGATCGTCTACGCTGTCTGTCGGCGAAGCAACGGATACCAGCTTTGAAATATCCATGACGGAGCCTCCGCCTATGGCTATAACACGATCAAACTCCTCGCCTCTTACCGCGTCGAGTATTTCGTCGATCATAACGTCTGTCGGCTCGCTGGTACCGTATTTTTCCTGAAAAAGAGTCTTGCAGGGCAGATTCAGTGTCCTGTTAACCGGCTCATATATATACTCATTTGTGATTATAAGATCCTTCTCATTTAAGCCCTCCTGCCTGGCAAATTCCTCAAATTCTGTGAATTCGCTTATAGCGGGCACTATTCGAAATGGTTTCATATTCCCTCCGTATAAATACGTGCTCCCGGAGTCTTCCGAAGGAATAATTCCGAGAGCAGCCAAATTACAAATTACATTCCAAGCTCTGCCTTAAGGGCAGCGATCATCTCATCGTACTCTTCCTGTGAGAGGAATACCGGTTCGGGATTTGTTATGGCAAAGCTGCCTCCGAACTCAAATCCGCCTTCATATTTAGGTACGATATGGAAATGAAGATGCGGGTTTGTGTCTCCGAAGGAAGCCAGATTTATCTTTGTGCATCCCCAAAGCTTCTTTATAGCTCCCGAAGCTCTCGCTATGTCCTCCATGTAGTCAGCTCTCTCACTGTCGGTGCACTCGCAAAGCTCTTTTTTGTGATTCTTAAGAGCAACGACCGCACGACCCTTGTGCGCCTGATCCTTCATAAGATAAAGAACTCCCGCCTTCATCTCTCCTACAAGAAACATAAGTCCCTCGCGTCCCTCATGGTGTTCATCGCAATAAAAGCATCCCATAGTAAAACCTCCTGTTTTTTATTATGAATTTTTAGTTCAAATGCATGTCATCGTTTCAGTCTGCGCATAAGCTTTTTAAATAACCCGTCGCCTGCGCCCTGGCTCTGTATATATACTTCCGCAATGGACTTCTTAAGCACCTTCTCCTTTGCCTCCTGCGCCGGCGAATCGATGATAGCATTCCTGCTTGCCATTTTACAGAACAGATCCTGCGCGTTCACTTCGCTTTCGCCGCCTTTTATGCGGGTATACAGGCCATCCGAATCGAGTTCCCAGGCCTGGCGGTTATCCTTAAGCATGGTATCGAACATATATCTTATTTTTTTGTGCACATCCTTATCAAGGATCGGAGCCGCAGCCTCCACACGGCGTTTTGTGTTTCTCGTCATGAAATCCGCCGACGAAATATACATCTTCTCCCGTTCGCCTTTTCCGAAGATATATATGCGCGAATGCTCCAGAAAACGTCCCACTATGCTTATTACGCGGATATTATCGGTCTTTTCCGGTATTCCCGGAATGAGACAGCATATGCCGCGGACTATCATATCGATATGCACACCCGCCTTGGACGCCTTCGCCAGGGCATCGATTATCTCTTTATCCGTGAGAGAATTTATCTTGATGCCTATATATGCGTCCTCGCCCCTTTTTGCTCTTTCAGCCTCATTATTTATCATCTCCAGCACCGGCTTGCTGAAATAATTCGGCGCAATGAGCATAAGATCGGATTCCTGGGGTGTTTCGTCCATGGCAAGCGACTGAAATGCCAGGGCGATATCCTGACCTATCTCCTGATTTGCCGTTATAAGCGAATAATCGGTGTAGAGTCTTGCCGTTACCTCGTTGAAATTTCCCGTGCCTATATGCGAAATATACTCCGGTCCATCCTGTCCTTTTCTCACTATGAGGCAGAGCTTTGAATGAACCTTTATTCCGTTCAATCCGTATATGACCTGGCATCCCGCTTCTTCGAGGCGCTGTGACCAGGCTATATTGTTCTCCTCGTCAAATCGCGCCTTGAGCTCCAGAAGAACATGCACGTCTTTGCCGTTTTCGGCCGCCTCGATAAGATACTCCACCACCTGGCTGTTTTTCGCCACTCTGTAGAGAGTCATTTTTATCGAAATAACGTCGGGATCATTCGCCGCCTCACGAAGCAGACGCAAAAAGGGCTGCATGGAATCATACGGATAACAGAGCAGTTTATCCTTTTCCTTTACCTGATCGACAACAGGTCTGTTTGCCACAATCTGAGACGGTTTCTGCGGAGTCTGATGCCTGTAAAACAGCTCCGTTCTGTCCCTGAGCATCTTGCCCACCGACGATAAAAATGAAAGATCCAGCGGCACTTTGCTTGCAAATACGGCTTCTTTTTCTATTTCCACCTCACGGCACAGTTCGTCCAGAAGCCCACTGTCGAATTTGTGGGATGTTTCCATCCGCACAGGTGCCATATATCTGCGGTGCTTCATAAGCTCGGACATAAATTCGCGGTAATCTATCTCTTCATCATAAAGCGAATCCGTATCGATATCCGCATTTCGCGTTATTCTTATAAGCGTTCTTTCCTCAACCTTATAATTTTTAAACACACGGTCTATGCAATTAAGTATAAGATCCTCGATAAGAATATATCTGTTTTCATCTTTTGATATCTTCACGAGGCGCGGAAGTACATTCTGGCTGCAGGAGATGATTCCCAGCTTAAGGCGTCCGCCTTCCTGGGAATTTTTTTTCTTAAGAGCGGCAACGGCGTGTATCTCGCAGTTGCGTATAAACGGAAAAGGCTGAAGCTGTCCGACTATATGCGGCGAAAGCAGCAGCTCTACTTTTTCGTCAAAATATTTCTCCAGGTTCAGGCGTTCCTTGTCGCCAAGCTCACTGAAGTTTTCGATCCTGACACCGTATTCGGCAAGTTCCTCCACCAAAGAAACATATATTTCTTTTTTTCTGTCCTCAAGACGGCGCACGTCCTTTATAACGGCTGCGATCTGCTCACCGGACGTCATGTTTGTCTTGTTTTCGCGCTCGTTCGGATCCGCCGCCATTACGTCAACAAGCGAACCGACGCGCACCCTGAAAAACTCATCAAGATTGCTCTGAAATATAGATACAAAATTAAGGCGCTCGCACAGCGGAACATCGACTCTTGCCGCCTCCTCAAGCACACGTTCATTAAATTTAAGCCACGAAAGCTCTCTATTGGCATAAATATTATCCATAAATATTTTCTCTCCCCTCAGGGCTGTATCGCCTTTTACGTTGATTATACATTATATCCGCTGCAAACAAAAGCCGCACCACGGCGAAATTGCCGTCAAAAGCCTCCTGTTGTGTAAAATTTATTTAAAATTTGTGCACATCATCAAAAAACCTCCCATGGTTTTTGTTCCATAGAAGGTTTCCCTTACATTTTTGTTCACATCCGCATATTTACGAACTTACCTCTTTATATTTGCTCGAGCAGACATATTCCGACTCGGTAAGATTGCCGCTGGCATCGTAATAATCACGATATGTCACAAACTGGAGTTCTCCCGTCTGCTCTACTCTTGGCTGCACGGTAAGATCACTTTCCTGTGTTCCGATTATCTTAACGGTTATAACGCTGTTCGAGAAATCCACCGAAAGCTTTATGGGATAATTATGGTTGTTCCTGAAACGGAAGTCGGGCTGCGTCCAGTATACCGTTGCATCCATGCCATAGGGAACGTATCTGACTATCATCGAATGGCACTGTCTCTGAACCACTTCTATATCCGTATAAAGCAGCGCCGAGAAGATAGTAGACGAAACCTGGCAGACGCCGCCGCCCGTCTCGTACTCCACCTTGCCGTCCTTATACACGGCAGCCGTCTCGAAGCCTCTCTCCGTTGTGGTTTCTCCGACATGTCCGTTGTATGAAAATTCTTCTCCGGGCAGAAGTATAACGTCGTTGCACGCCGCAACCGCAAGACCTATATTTGTCATTTTTGCGCTGGTACCCGTTACCGTTGAAGTGTATGTTCCCAGTTCATCCTTAAACAGATTCTGCTGAAGCATTTCCGTTGTAATGGCAGGTTCGGTAACATCCACAGGAATCTCTATATCAGTGCCTTCCTCTGCCGCTTCGTATTGCGCACTCAACGTATCAACACTGAGAGAACGGCCGGTCAAAGCCTCCACAACCGCATATCCGTTGTTCGGATCCAGCGTTGCGTTTGAAGCTTCCCTGTTTACACTGTCAACGATTGCCTGATAATCAATGGCCTGGATATCTGTCGTTACACTGGGGCATTCTACGGCATCTTCGAAATTTCCGTTTGCGATGGCCTCTTTTATTGACTCTCGCAGTCCGTCTGCATCCGCGCTTACGCCTGCCTTGCCCTTATGAACGACTATGCTGGTATCGCCGATATCCCAGGTTGTCTCCACAATGCTGTTATAATCAAGTATTCCGCTTTCTTTTATAGCCTCGTCCAGATCGGCGTCGGAA
>CAYMAY010000032.1:0-16729 GCA_964388555.1 uncultured Lachnospiraceae bacterium | reverse complement strand
ACATATCTTATACCTGTTACGCTTCCCGCTTCTCTCGTTATAAGCTCCACCTGAGAAACAGCGCAAATACTTGAAAGAGCCTCGCCTCTAAAACCTAATGATGCGATGGACGCCAGATCCGATATGCTCCTAAGCTTACTTGTGGCATGGCGCAGAAAAGCCGTCCGCACCTGGTCGGACGGAATACCGCAGCCGTTATCGGTTATCCTTACAAATTCGATGCCGCCGTTTTTTATCTCAACGGTTATAGCATTTGCGCCGGAATCAACCGCGTTTTCTACAAGCTCTTTAACGACGGACGCCGGTCTTTCGACCACCTCGCCCGCCGCGATCTTGTCTATCGTATTTCTGTCTAAAACTTCTATTTTATTCATAAGCACTGCGCATCCTGATCTGCGCTTAATCTGCAATCTTTTCCTTTATCTCATACAGAAAATTCAATGCCTCAAGCGGCGTCATATGCTCGATATCCAGTTCCTTCAGTTCACGCACCGTATCTTCAGCCTTACTCGAATCAAACAGTGACATCTGCACATAATGCTCGGGAGCTTCTTTTACCGTATCATTTGAGGCGATATCCTTTACCTTCGAAGTGATATCGGCATCCACAAGCTGTCCCACCAGCTCTTTTGCCCGCGATAACACACTTTCCGGGACGCCGGCAAGCCTTGCCACCTGTATTCCGTAGCTCTTGTCGGCTCCGCCTCTTACGATCTTTCGCAGGAAGATGATGTCGTCGCCCTTTTCCTTTACGGCAATGCAGAAATTCTGCACGCCCTGAAGCTTGCCCTCAAGTTCTGTAAGCTCGTGATAATGCGTCGCAAACAGAGTTTTCGCGCCCAGTTTATTTTTATCGGCAACATGCTCTATAACGGCCCACGCAATGGAAAGACCGTCAAACGTGCTGGTACCCCTGCCAATTTCGTCAAGGATAAGAAGACTCTTTGATGTGGCGTTTCTTAAGATGTTGGCCACCTCCGTCATCTCCACCATAAAAGTACTTTGACCGCTGGCAAGATCATCTGATGCTCCTACACGCGTAAATATCCTGTCGCAAACGCCTATATTCGCCTCATCAGCCGGAACGAACGAACCAATCTGTGCCATAAGAACGATCAGCGCGTTCTGCCTCATATACGTGGATTTTCCCGCCATATTCGGTCCCGTTATGACGGCGACTCTGTTTTCATCGTCGTCCAGCAGAGTATCGTTCGGGATAAACATCTCGTTGGGTATCATCAGCTCCACAACAGGATGACGACCCTCCCGTATCTTTATTACGCCGTCTTCGTTTAATGACGGGCGTACATAATGATTCCTTGCGGCAACGTACGAAAGCGATGCAAACGCATCCAGCTTTGCCACAGCCGACGCCGTTTTTTGTATTCTGCTTATCTGCGACGAAAGCTTTTCCCTTATCTCGCAGAACAGGTCATATTCCAGCGACGAAAGCCTGTCCTCCGCCCCGAGAACGGCATCTTCTATCTCCTTAAGCTCAGCTGTGGTGTATCTCTCGGCATTTGTCAGCGTCTGTTTTCTTATATAATTTTCCGGCACCAGAGACTGGAACGATTTCGTAACCTCGATATAATAACCGAATACCTTGTTGTATTTTATCTTCAGATTTTTTATTCCGGTATTGTTGCGCTCCCGCTCCTCCAGATCTAAAAGCCATTTTTTGCCGTCGCGCTTCGCTTTTCTGTACTCGTCGACCTTTTCGCTGTAGCCGTCCTTTATTATATCACCGTCACGAAGCGTAAGGGGCGGATCATCTGATATGGCACGCTCAATCAGCTCGCAGATGTCCTCACAGGGATCGGTATCATCATTTATCTGCTTCATAAGATCTGAATTAAACCCGGCCAGAAGCATTTTTATAAAGGGCAATACTTTTAATGACGATTTAAACGCTATCATGTCCCTGGGATTTGCGGATGCGTTTGCTATCCTGCTTATAAGGCGCTCCAGATCGTAGACAGCAGACAGGTATTCCCGCATCTCGTCCCTGTCCATTGGTCGCTCCATAAGCTCCGCAACGCAGTCCAGCCGCAAATTTATCTCATCTATATCTATAAGAGGCTGTTCTATGAAGCTTCTTAAAAGCCTTGCGCCCATGGCAGTCTTTGTCTTATCAAGAACCCACAAGAGTGAACCTCTCTTCTGCTTTTCGCGCATTGTCTCCGTCAGCTCCAGATTTCGCCTCGTGAAGCTGTCCAGAAGCATATATTTTTCAGAAATATACGGCGTTATCTCATTCATCTGAAGAAGCTGGGATTTCTGCGTCTCGTAAAGATACTGGAACATTGCTCCGGCCGCTATTGTTCCCAGCGGAAAATCCGATATGCCGAGGCCTTCAAGCCTGTCACTTCCAAAGTGGGATTTTATAATGTCGGCACAGCTTTCCTCATCGAAATAATGATCCGGCAACTCACTGACGCTGACCCTGATCCTTGTAGAAAGCTCGTCCTTATCCAGGGAATTCATGGCACAGATCTTATCGCATATTATCTCCGCCGGCGCAAACTTATACACTTCATCAAGCATTCTCTGCTTCGAATCGATATCGCTTATCATGCATCGTCCGGTGGAAATATCGGCAATGGCAAATCCATAACAGTTTCCGGAAAGGTAAACACTGCAAAGGTAATTGTTTCTCGACTCATCGAGCCCTTCCTGATCAAGAATGGTACCCGGCGTAACAACCTTTACCACCTCACGCTTTACCATGCCCTTGGCCGTTTTCGGATCTTCCACCTGCTCGCAGATGGCAATCTTATAGCCCTTGTCCACAAGCCTTTTTATATAAATATCGGCGGCGTGATGCGGAACTCCGCACATAGGCGCTCGCTCCTCAAGGCCGCAATCCTTTCCCGTAAGGGTAAGCTCCAGCTCCCGTGCGACAAGCTTGGCATCCTCGAAAAACATTTCGTAGAAGTCGCCAAGCCTGTAAAAAAGGATCGTATTCGGATATTTTTCTTTTGTATTTAAATAATGCTGCATCATAGGTGAAAGCGGCATTTTTTAACCTCCTTGGGCTCTTAAACCCTTTCCGCCATGTAATAAAATCCCTTGCACTCGTTAAGTCTTACATCGACGATCTGACCGATAAGCGACGCATCGCCCTCAAAATGGACAGTGATGTTATTGGCAAGCCTGCCGGTAACCAATCTTTCGTCATGGGTATTGATGTTCTCCACAAGCACCGGCATAACACGTCCTTCAAATCTAGCGCACGCCACAGAAGCCTTTTCTCGCACAAGAGCCAGAAGACGATCGAATCTGTCTTTTACTACCATTTCCGGTACCTGATCATCCATTTCGGCAGCAGGTGTGCCATGACGTTTCGAATAAATAAACGTAAATGCGCTGTCGTAACCCACACGCTCAACGACATCCATGGTCTCGAGAAAATCTTCCTCTGTCTCCGACGGGAATCCTACTATGATATCGGTGGTAAGTGATATATCAGGGATCGCCTTTCGTATCTTGTCAACGATCTGCAGATAGCCTTCCTTGTCATAATGCCTGTTCATCAGCTTCAGGATTCTGCTGCTGCCCGACTGAAGGGGCAGATGGAGATGCGGACACACCTTCTTTTCGGTCGCCATGGCCTCGATAAGCTCATCGGAGAGATCCTTCGGATGCGATGTCATAAAGCGGATGCGCTCTATGCCGTCCACCTGCGCAACCATATGAAGAAGCGTCGCAAAGCTGGTTTTATTTTCGAGGGTCTTGCCGTAAGAATTGACATTCTGCCCTAAGAGCATAACTTCCTTGACGCCATCCTTTGCCAACGCCTTTATTTCTTCTATTATCTCCTCAGGAGCGCGGCTCTTCTCACGCCCTCTGACATACGGAACAATACAGTAACTGCAGAAATTGTTGCAGCCGTACATGATATTTACGCCGGATTTAAACTGATATGTCCTGTCCACCGGAAGCTGCTCAACGATCTGCTCCGTGCTCTTTAAAATATCCACAACCATCTCATCCGTGGTTAATGTTCTGTACAAAAGCTCTGCAAGCTTATAGATATTGAATGTGCCGAATATAAGGTCTACGAATTTATAGCTCTTTTTCAGCGTCTCTACCACGTGATCTTCCTGCATCATACAGCCGCACAACGCTATGATCATGTCGGGGTTTGCGCGTTTTTTCGTCTTAAGCACGCCCAGCCTGCCGTAAACCCTTATGTTTGCGTTCTCCCTGACTGTGCAAGTGTTGTATAAAACAAGGTCGGCGTCCTCGCTCTCGCTCATGACAAAGCCGACTTCTTCAAGCACGCCTCTGAGCTTTTCCGAATCACGCTCGTTCATCTGACATCCGAATGTGCAGCAGGACGCACTGGGCACATGACCGGTTTTTTCTATCCTCTTATTAATGATCTCCTTAAGCTCGTTTATGAAATAATACTGACGCATCGGTTCCATGATCGGAGCATCGAGATATATTTTTTCGTATTTGCTTTTGTCTTCTTCGTTTATCCACATAAATAAACGCTTCTCCCTATTGTAAATTTTCCTATTTAAGTTCCAAATGATAGAATAATGAAATCAGGCGCATTTTGCAAATTATATTTTCGAAAACACTCATGATTCTTTAAAAATCACTCTTCATAACAAAATCCTGCGCCCTCGCTATATTTTTCATCCGCAAATTTTTGCACATTGCTATAATCTTATAGCTTGTAAAATTGTTATTAATGTCATACAATTACATTAGCTAATAAAGCTAACACAGTAGGAAGGAGGCGAAGTCATGACACAGGTTAATATGTTGGAAGCAAAAACAGAGCTTTCAAAGCTTGTAAAACTTCTTGAATCCAAGCAGGAGGATGTTATCTATCTGGCGCGAAATGGCACGCCGGTTGTCCAAATGGTTCTTATTCCCAAAACAAATCCCACCAAACGCATAGGCGTGGCCGAGGGTAAATTTAAAACACCCGATGATTTTGATGAATGGGACAAAGAGATTGAAGATATGTTTGGAGATCACCTATGAAAATACTGTTAGATACACACATTCTGCTTTGGACAATTTCAAATGATGCCCGACTTTCAGAGAAAGCCCGCATAATGATTGAAAACCCGGAAAATGATATATATTACAGTATTGCCTCCTTGTGGGAAGTCGAATTAAAAAAAATCGCTCACCCTGATCTGATGCCTATTTGCGCAAAAGAACTCGCTGAATACTGCGATCAATCCGGCTTCTCAAAGCTTAGCATAAAAGAAAATCACATATACACCCTGTCCGATTTAAGACGTGATGAAAATGCCCCACCACATAAGGATCCGTTTGACCGTATGTTAATCTGTCAGGCTTCGATTGAAAACATGTTATTTTTAACCCACGATTCTCTGCTGTCGGCATATAATAAGCCATGCGTGCTGATTGTGTAAAATATAGTGAATGAACCCAAAACAAGCGAGGTTTTTTATGCTTGAAATAAATCTTTCCGAGATACTGCCCCACCTTATCGCAGTGATCTCTATTGCGGCAGTTGTCATACTGTTGCTCATAGTTATACGTAATGTTGAAAAAAGCTTAAAAAAGAAAAAAGAGCTTTCGCAGGAGAGTGAAACCTTCCTCAGGATAGGCTCAAATATACTCCGTGGCGTTATTATCGCCATCGCCCTTATCGCCGCTTTGCAGGCCTGCGGGATAAACGTATCCGGCACCGTCGCCGGCATCGGAGTTGCCGGTATAGTCGCCAGCGTAGGTCTTCAGAATTATATAAAGGATATCGTATCGGGAATCCGCATAGTCAACGACAAATACTTTATGATCAATGACATCATCGAATTCGACGGCATGACCGGCACCGTTGTGGAGATGAACATACATCATACGAAAATAAAGCTGATAAAAGACGGCTCCATCGTATCGATATCAAACAGGCTCATAGAATCCTGCCGCAAATTCGACCAGACAGTGCCTGTCAATATCGAGATTCCCCTTTCCTACGATCTGTCTCCGGACGAGGCGGATAAGGTACTTAAAGTCGCAGCTGAAAAATGCCGTACTCTGGAAAATGTTGTTGATGTCAGGTACGACAGTCTTATGTGCTTTAGAGATTCGGCAGTGATCTATAAGATAGTAGCTTTCTGCAATCCGACTGTGGAATATTTTGTATCCAACGCATGCTATCGATGCGTGTACGAAGAACTGCTTAAAAACGGGCTTTCCGTTCCGTATAATATATATCAGATCATAAGCGACAAAAAACAAAGTGATAATACCAGTGTAAAAAGTCAAATCACATGATATAGGCAAAAATATCACAACCATGATTGTGCAAGTTAATCTGGACAAATTGTTCTGAAATATTTATCATGATACCAGTGTCAAAAGAGCATTGCAGAAGTGCAAAACGCGAAGCAATGCTGTATCAGAGAGTTCAAACAATTTGTTTTTGGCACTTGTACAATTTCACAAACAAAAAGTAAGAGGAGAATTCAAATGAACATAGTATGCCTTGATATGGAGGGAGTACTCACACCCGAGATCTGGATTGCCTTTGCGGAGGCTGTTAAAATACCGGAATTAAAGAAGACAACCCGTGACGAACCCGACTACGACAAGCTTATGAAATACAGGATAAACATTTTAAAGGATCACAATCTTGGATTATCCGAGATTCAGGACGTAATCGCTACTCTCTCGCCGCTTCCCGGCGCAAGAGAATTTCTCGACGAGCTTCGCGATATGACACAGGTCGTAGTCTTAAGCGATACATTTGAGCAATTCGCAAAGCCTCTTATCAAAAAGCTGGGAATGCCCTCTATCTACTGCAATTCTCTCGTTGTAGGCGAAAACGGCATGATAACAGACTATAAAATGCGCTGCGCAAATTCCAAGCTTACTACCGTAAAGGCTCTGCAGTCCTGCGGATTTGATACCATCGCAAGCGGTGATTCCTTCAACGATCTTGCAATGATACAGGCCAGTAAGGCGGGATTTCTGTTCCGCGCACCGGAAAGCATTAAGAAGGAATATTCTTCCATTCCGGCATTCGAGGAGTTTGATGATCTGCTTAATGCCATAAAATCTGTTCTTTAATTCATATAAAATTATAAGGCAGTTCGGAAGAATACTCCTTCGGGCCGCTCTCGCTTAGTCCTCGCGTAGTGGCACTAAATTCACACAAGATTACACTTGTGTTCATTAAGTGCCAACGCTGCGGATGCCTGTCAGGAGCATATCTTCCGACTGCTTTTTACTTTTTCTTGGTCAAAATAAAAGAGAGCTCTGTTCGCTCTCTTTCATTATTTCATGATTTTTATGTATTTATTTTGCAAATGCCGCAACATCAGCCTTCGCAGCCTGCATGAAGATGTGTGTGTCGCATCCGTATCCGATGAACTTCACACCAAGATCACGCCACTTCTTACCACCTTCTACAGTATCGGCGAAGCATCCGATCTTTACACCCTTTGCACTTGCCTTCGCAATGATTCCCTTGATTGCCTCAACAACCTCCGGATGATCAATCTCGCCTACATGACCGAGTGATGAAGAAAGATCGTAAGGTCCTACGAACACAACATCGATTCCCGGAACATCAAGAATCTCGTCCAGATTATCGATGGCTTTCTGACCCTCTGCCTGAAGTATAACTACTGTATCCTGAGCTCTTTTAAAGTAAACACTGCCCTCAACATCTCCGAAGCCGGCCGAACGTACAAAGCGGCATGTGCCACGTGTTCCGATTGGGGAGAATTTAGCTGCGGAAACTGCGGCGCGAGCCTGCTCAGCCGTATCGATCTGGGGGATCATAACAGCGCCGGCACCTACGTCAAGGGCCTGATCGATCCAGATATCGCTTCCTCTCGGCACTCTGACAACAGGGCAAACACCCGCTACGTTAGCAGCACGAATGAGATTAGGAAGTGTCTCAAACGTTGTTGTACCATGCTCCATATCTAACAGTACAAAATCATATCCTGCGCGGCCTGCACATTCTACAAGTGCGGGATCGGTGCAAATCATAAACGGACCAAGGGCACCGCGGTCAGAACTCATAGCAAGCTTGAAGCGATCTACGCTTTCCATTGTTGGCATACTCATAACAAATATCTCCTTTTTGCAATAATACGATAAACGGGGAATTAATTTAAATTTCAATTCCCCGTTATTTTAAAAAATCAGATTTTAATTACCAAAGGTTACCCTCTTCGTCAAAGCCCCACGGCTCAGGCTCTCCCAGGATCTCCATGTTCGGGTTTTCCTTAACAACATCTATAAGATCCTCGGAAACCCATATTTCACTGAGTTCCATTGTATTTTTGATTCTTACAATCTTAGCATGATCCTTGTCAATTCCGTTGCAGATACGAACTGCGAGCTGAATAGCACGCTCGTCACTGTGTCCGAAAATAGGCATCTTAACCATGTTTACAAGAGTAGATGTTATAGCATTGGGATATGTAACATCCGGTTTTGCTCTGTCGATAAGACGCTTCGTCGTTACATCCGCAACACCGATGCCGTTGAAGTTGCCGTGGCTCTCATCGGTAAGGTCAAGAACAACAACACGAGTTGCGTCGATGGGTCCCGGATACTCTTTCTTACGCGCCTTGCTTCCGAATGCTCCCGTAACGTTGGGATCCATTCCATCACCGGAAACGTTCTTTCCGAGCTTATCAACAACGAGAACATCAGCCTCGTCAACCCAGATACGACCCATCTTCGTATTGGCTTCTTTAAGAAGTTCCGGCTCCTGCTCCCATATTTCTTCTGCATCTAAAGCAACGATCTTATATGTCTGATCATATGCATTCTCTATGATACCGACACCTGCCACGATATTTGTGTTGTCGAAAATAACACGGCCGAACTGCGGCATTACGCGTCCCATGTTCTCAAAACCGGATTCATGAACGGCTTCTGCACCGTGCTGTTTTCCCATTCCGATAACAGACATCTTTACAAGACCGCTCTCATAGGGTCCTCTGAAGGATGTATGAGCCTTGATACGTCCGCAAAGAATAACGCCGTCTGCCTCGTGAGCATATTTATCGATATAAACCGGGCTGCCTTCTACAGTTGTTCCCAAATGAACAGTCTCCATAGTAGCGCGGATCGGACATCCCATTGTTTCCTCTGTTACATTATAGCTCTCCAGAATTTCCAGCTGGCCTTCGGGAGTTGCTCCTCCGTGACTGCCCATTGCCGGGAATACAAACGGTTCTGCACCGCACTTCTTTACGTAATCGACAATTGCACGAATGATTATTGCGATGTTTGCAACACCTCTGCTGCCGCAGGTGATGGCGATGGACATTCCCGGTTTGATATTTTTACGCACATTGTCTCTTTCAAGCTGTGCATAAACTATTTCGGGAATATCTTTCGGGTCTATATGTGTTTCATCAAACTTCTGGTGAACCCTAACCATTTTAGGAAGAGTTACTGTCTGACATAACTGCATTGGAACGCTGTTTTTATCACTTTCAAAAGCCATATAAATTTCATCCTTTCTGATTCTTATGAGTAATTAGATTGAGATACAACATGCTGTAAAACGTATTCGAACGCCGGCTCCGTTATCCGAAACCGACGTACGAATCTTGGCTTAAAACATCTTAAACCATTGGGAAGAGTGTTGCACCAATTAATGTTACAACCAATGTAAGTATGGATACAAGGAAAATTGGCCATGTATATGTTTTGAATCCACCGGTTACGGTAAAGCCGGAAAGGTTTGTGCAAACCCAGAATCCTGAGTCGTTAACGTGACCGATACCGATACCGCCTGAAAGACATGCCATAGCGATCCAAACAGGATGTACAGCTACGCTTGCAGCTATTGTGGACATGATCGTCATTGATGTGATACCTGCAACAGTTCCGGAACCCTGAGCAACACGGAATATAAATCCGATGAAGTATGCAAAGAGAAGAACTGTTATTACAGAGCCGCTTCCAATGTTGATTGTTTCGATAAGTGCGTTACCGATGTTTGTTGTGCTGATAACATTACCGAAAGCACCGCCTGCACCTGTTATAGCAAGCGCTACACCGGCTGCATTAAGAGCTTCATTTCCGGCACTTTCTGCTTTCCTACGTCCGATATACTTCCATGCTACAAGATATGCAGCTATAGTACCCATAAGGAGTGAGAATATCTTGTTCGTAAACAGTGTAACGATAATCGAATCGTCCGGAGCACCGCAAGCCTGAAGTGTTGTACCTATAAGAATAAGCACTACAGGAAGAAGAAGCGGTATCATTGAAAGTGCGAACGGCGGGCTGGGAAGATCAACGCTGTTTGCTTCATGCTCTGAAAGCTCTTTTAACGCGTCTGCCTCATGGTTTACATCCTTGTCTTCCTTGAAGAATCCCTTGTCCAGAACCTTCATGCAGATGATGTGTGCAGGAATAACAACGATGACGCTGACGATAAAACCAACAAGGATCTGTGCACCAAGGTCATATCCGAGGATTCCGGGAGCCGCCAACGGGTTAGGTGTGGGCGGAATGTATGTCTGTGCAACAACGTCACCAAGGATTAATGCTGTAGTTACATAGCACATCGGCTTGTTGATCTCTTTTGCAACGGCAACTCCGATAGGAACAAGAATAATGAATGTGATATCGAAGAAAACCGGGATTGCAAGAAGAAGACCTGCTGCTGTCAATGCCCAAAGGACATATTTGGAAGGAACCGCATGAACCAGCGTCATAGCGATCTTCTGAGCCATTCCCGATGCACTCATCAACTGACCGAGAATTACTCCGAGACCGATAGGAATACCTATGCTTGTCATCATGTTACCAAAACCGGAAGCGATAGCATCCAGGCTGCCGCCAATGCGAAGACCACAGGAAATGCCCATATAAGCACTTGCGATGATCAAAGCGACCATGGGGTTAAGTTTGGGAATCAAGATCAATCCGATTATGATGATAATCGAGATCGCAAGATTCACCACGAGAAGTGTTGTACTCATTTCAAATCCTCCTACTCTCTGAATCTTTACAGTTGTCCAAACACGCATACTGCTGTATTTTCTGCGGTAAAATACGTTTCGTTTTTGAACAACTTACTTCTTTAGCAATAATATAATGTTTTTATAATTTTTTTACAATCTTAAAAATCTTTTTATATCGTTCAGATATTGAACCCGTTCCAAAATCATTTGCTTATTTTTGTATATAATGTTATAATGTGTTTCAAATTTGAAAGGGGAACCATAACATTGAGCAGAAAACTACGCATTTTAGGAATTGTACCATATGATGATATGAAAACACTGATGCTGAACGTAGCCTCGGAATATTCACAGATAGAAATGCACGTAGAGGTCGGAGGTCTTGACGATGCCGTATTGATCGCAAAGCAAAATGCCTACCTTGAATACGATCTGATTCTTTCACGAGGCGGTCTTTTCCGTATCCTCAAGCGCCAGAATCTGCCAATGCTCGACATAGACTTTTCTCCATATGATATTTTGCGTGCCCTGCGGCTTTCAAACAACCCCGGCGGCAAAATAGCCATGGTGGTCAACGCAAACATCGGCGCAAGCGCGCAGACGATCTGTGATATTCTCGGTACAGAGATCGATATAATACAGGCAAACTCCATTTCAGAACTGGAGCCTATCCTTACAAAGCTTCTTGAAGAAAAATACACAATGGTTCTTGCCGACTTTTCCGCCCATAAAATGGCGCGCCATCTCGGCCTTAATTCCATACTTATAACTTCAGGTCCCGAAAGCATACGCCACGCCATCCAAGCAGCTTTAACACTATACCAGAATACGCAGCAGATTCAGGAAGAAAATTTTTACCTCAAGCAGATTCTTAATAATCAAAGCGGTATCGCCATTTTCAGCACCGAAGGCGAGATGATTTTTTCCACATTAAAAAATCCTCCGTCACCCCTGATGGATAAGCTCAAAAATCTTGTTTCTATTGACAATGCTTCCGCTGACGACATATATTCCAAAAACATACAAAACACCCAGTATTCAATCCGCCGCAGCCGCATTCGTCAAGGCGAGCATGAAAAGATTGCTTTTTACGTGGAAACACGCCGGCTTCCTACCGATGCGGTTCGAACAGCAGTGCATTTTTATTCAAGACAGGATGTCAAAGATGCCGTTGTAAAGCATCCCTTCAGCATATTGTCGCTTGACGAAAAGATCCAGTCGGAAATACTCGAACACATTGACGGCAAGCATCCGCTGATCATCGGTGGCGAATACGGATCGGATCCGGAAAAACTTGTAAATCAGCTCTTTGTTCGCGAATATCTTCAAGGCAATTTTCTTATTACAATAGACTGCGCTCTTGCAAATGACAAATGCTGGAAGTTTCTTCTGGAACATCAGGATTCGCCGCTTATAGACTCTCACAACGTGATTCTGTTTTTATCCGTTGATTCGCTGTCAGCTTCACGGATTCAACAGTTGGCATCGTTTTTGGATGAGCTTGGTATCACAAATAATCGTCTTGTATTTTCGTGCAAAAGCTCAAATGATACGCTTTCTATTGCCGGTCAGCAGCTCCTTGACCGCCTTGGCGGACTGGGTCTTACCATTCCTCCTCTGCGTAGGATAAAAATTTATATTCCGACACTGTTTCATCTTACGATAAACCATTTAAACGCAGATTCAGTGCATCCGACACTGGGAGCAAATGATGATGCCATCAATATGCTGCAGGAGTACACATGGCCTCACAACTATATGCAATTTGCCCGCGTTATAAGAGAGCTCTCGTCCATGGCAGGCGATCGAATGATAACAGCAAATGATGTACGTCAGGTTCTCAATAAAGAAAAATACGGCGGCACATCTGCTTCAACACATTCTGAGACACTGGCTCCTCTCGACCTGAGCAAACCGCTTCACGACATAGAACGGGAGATCATCATTCGCGTCGTAAACGAGCTGGGTGGAAACCAGACAGCCGCAGCCGCGCGGCTTGAAATAAGCCGCACGACGCTGTGGCGCTTCCTCAGAACCAAATAACAATTATATATTTTTATAGCAATGATAAGGCGTGGAATCAAATTCCACGCCTTATCCGGATTTCACATATCAACTTTTTGTATGGTTTCATCGAGGCTTACGCTTCGAATAAATCAGGTAAAATTACAAACACGAGCGATAGCCATCTCAACATATCCAAGTGACTCAGCCTTGGTCTGTTTTCCGCTGGCAACATCAGCAACCATCTTAAGAAGATCGTCGCCCATCTTCTCGAGGCTCTCGCCGTAGATAAGCGGAGAAGCATCAACATCGATGTTGTCTGACATGTTCGCATATGTGATCTTGTTTCCCGTTATCTTTATAACCGGAACAAGGGGATTTCCTGTAGGTGTTCCGCGTCCTGTGGAGAATACAACCACCTGACATCCGCCTGCAACCATGGCAGCAACCGAAGAAGGATCGTTTCCGGGTGTATCCATGATTACAAGACCCTGCTTCTTTTCAACCTGTTTAGCATAATCATAAACAGCGTTTACCGGAGCATGTCCGCCCTTGTGAATACATCCAAGGGATTTCTCTTCCAGTGTGGTAAGACCGCCGGCTTTGTTTCCCGGTGACGGATTTCCCTCTCTTACTTCTTCACCAACGAGGGCAAGTGCTTTTTCATAACGATGAACTATCTCGAAAATACGATCATGCACTTCAGGCGTAGCAGCACGACGCGCAAGAATATGCTCAGCGCCGATAAATTCTGTTGTTTCACTTAAGATAGACGTACCGCCTTCTTTTACGATAAGGTCGGAAAGCTGACCGATCAGCACGTTTGCTGCAAGTCCGCTGGTAGGATCACTTCCACCGCACTCTGTTCCGAGGATAAGCTCTGAAAGCGGGAACTTTTCTTTCTGAAGAAGAGAAGCCTCTGCTACCATTTCTTTTGCATATCTTACAGCTATTTCTATAGCCTTAAGTGTTCCGCCTACTTCCTGAATGATAACCTGCTGAAGAGGCTTGTTTGTACGTTCTTTAATAGCCTCGACTACAAGATCCATCTGACAGTTTTCGCATCCCAGAGATACAACAACCGTACCATAAACATTCGGGTTAGCCGCATATCCGGCAAGTACATCCATGGTAAACTGCTGATCCGGTGCAACTTGAGAACATCCGAGCTGATTGCTGAATGTAACAGAACCAACTACCTGTTCAGAAATAATACGTGTTGTGTCTGATGCACATACACTCGCCGGCAGGATCAGAACCTTATTGCGGACGCCGACGCGTCCATCAGGACGACGATATCCATAAAAATCCATTTTTAAATTCCTCCGTTATGCTTCTTCCAAATTTTCACGTCTGCTGCCAACATTGTGAACATGAACATGTTCTCCGGCTTTTATATCGCACGCAGCAACACCGATATGCTCACCATATTTAACAATAGGAGTTCCTTCACTGATGTCACAAATAGCCAGCTTGTGATAAATTGTTACGTCTTCCAGCGCCTGCAGACTCTTTTCTTCGCCCTGAAGCTGATATGTTACCGTATCACCTTTTTTTATCGGCTCAATAGCAACGGCAACATTGTCTTTGGCATCGATGATCATTGCGTTAAGCATACGATGCTTCCTCCTTCTCTTCATCATCTTTTTTGTTTCATTTTAGAACGTTATTTCAAAGAAATGTTTCGACCGCAGCTCATTCATTTCTCTCAAAAACAACTGTTTTTTCAAGGAATTATATAGTATTTTATACATATATTCCTTTTATTCTGTAGAATAACCAATGTTTCATTGTGTGTCAATATTATTTTCTTGTGAAATCATGTTTTTTTGATTTTCGTTTTATTTTGAAACATTTTCATGATTAAAATCAGGCTTTTTGTTCATTGAACTCACTCATTTCGTCACATTTTGCTGCATGGTTCCGCGCCTCGCAGACGTGCTGTCAAAAAACACTTATTCGCTTGATTTATTTTGTACAATGTGAGAAAATTATCAGTGCTTTTTAAGGTGGTATCAAACGAAAGGAGTATATCAATGATCTATACCAAAGAAGTAGAATTGATGTGTCCGGTTCATCAGGGTGTTCATCACGGAGCAGCACCAATACCGGAGCAGGCAAAATGGGTACAGGCAAAAAACGTTGAGGACATTTCAGGACTTACACACGGCATCGGCTGGTGTGCACCTCAGCAGGGAGCTTGCAAACTTACATTAAACGTTAAAGACGGAATCATCCAGGAAGCTCTTGTAGAGACCATCGGATGCTCGGGAATGACTCATTCGGCAGCTATGGCTTCCGAAATTCTTCCGGGACTTACTGTTATGGAAGCTCTTAATACAGACCTTGTATGCGACGCTATCAACACGGCTATGAGAGAATTATTCCTTCAGATCGTTTACGGACGTTCTCAGAGTGCTTTCTCAGAGGAAGGACTTCCGGTAGGCGCAGGAATGGAGGATCTCGGAAAAGGTCTTCGTTCTCAGGTAGGAACAATGTACGGAACCTTAAAGAAGGGACCGCGTTACCTTGAGATGGCTGAGGGCTATGTTACAGGCATCGCTCTTGATGAGGATGACGAGATCATCGGATATCAGTTCGTAAACTTCGGAAAAATGATGGATTTCATAAAGGGCGGAGACGACGCCGCTACGGCTTATGACAAGGCAAAGGGTCAGTACGGACGTGTTGCCGATGCAGTTAAGATCGTAGATCCGAGAAAAGAGTAAAGGAGGGTTTGACAATGGCTTTATTTGAATCATATGAAAGAAGAGAAAAACAGATCCTCGCAAAGCTCTCTGAGTATGGGATCAATTCTATAGAAGAGGCTGCCGAGGTTACAAAGGCTGCCGGCTTAGATGTTTATAAGATGGTTGAGAAGATTCAGCCTATCTGCTTTGAGAACGCTAAATGGGCTTACACTGTAGGCGCTGCCATCGCTATCAAGAAAGGCTGCAAAAAGGCTTCTGAGGCTGCTGCTGCTATCGGCGAGGGACTTCAGTCATTCTGCATCCCCGGATCTGTTGCAGATCAGAGAAAGGTTGGCCTTGGTCACGGAAACCTTGGAAAGATGCTTCTTGAAGAGGATACAGAGTGCTTCGCATTCCTTGCAGGCCACGAGTCATTCGCAGCTGCTGAGGGTGCTATCGGTATCGCAGAGAAGGCAAACAAGGTTCGTAAAAAACCGCTTCGCGTTATCCTTAACGGTCTCGGAAAAGACGCCGCTCAGATAATCTCACGTATAAACGGCTTTACATATGTAGAGACTCAGTATGATTATCACACAGGCGAACTTAAGGAAGTATTCAGAAAGTGCTACTCCAAGGACGCTGACAGCCCGAGAGCAAAAGTAAACTGCTACGGCGCAAACGACGTTCAGGAAGGTGTTGCTATCATGTGGAAGGAAAATGTAGACGTTTCCATCACAGGAAACTCCACAAACCCGACACGTTTCCAGCATCCTGTTGCAGGTACATATAAGAAAGAGCGTATCCTTGCAGGAAAGAAATACTTCTCTGTTGCTTCAGGCGGCGGTACGGGACGTACGCTTCATCCCGATAACATGGCTGCAGGCCCGGCTTCTTACGGAATGACCGATACCCTGGGACGTATGCACTCCGACGCTCAGTTTGCAGGCTCGTCCTCTGTTCCGGCTCACGTTGAGATGATGGGACTTATCGGCGCAGGAAACAACCCGATGGTTGGAATGACTGTTGCGGTTGCAGTTGCTGTCGAGGAAGCTGCAAAGAACGGAAAGTTCTAAAATCGATTTAAACACTTATATATCA
>CAYMAY010000031.1:14252-17094 GCA_964388555.1 uncultured Lachnospiraceae bacterium | reverse complement strand
TTACTGTGACGCTTCCTTTTTCGTCTCGACAAAAATATATTATAAGTGTATAATCTCACGTGAAATTGCAGTTATACGGGGCAGGGATTGCCCGACCATACAAACAGGGTGAAAAATGAATTTTATACAAAAATTAGAACGCAAATTCGGCAAATATGCGATAAGAGGTCTGACAAAATACATAATAGCGGCATATATTGTCGGCTATATTCTTTATGCCGTAAGCATGGTAACCGGCTCGAGCTTCATGGCGTATCTTACACTCGACCCGTATGCGATAATGCACGGTCAGATATGGCGTATCGTGTCCTGGCTGCTGATGCCGCCGTCGACTCTTAATTTCTTTACTATCATAATGCTTATATGTTATTACCAGCTTGGTACGATCCTTGAAAAAGTCTGGGGAGATTTCATGTACGATTTTTACATCTTCTTCGGATTTATAATGACGATAGTCGGCTCGTTTATAATTTATTTTGTAAGTGTGGGCTCGGCTCCGGAATGGGGAGAATATGTCGGACAGCTCATCGGAGCATCGTTCTCGACGTACTACGTAAGCCTTTCCATATTCTTAGGATTTGCCATGACATTCCCGGAACAGCAGATGCTTCTTTTCTTTATTATACCGATAAAGATAAAATGGCTTGCCATCGTGGATGTTGCATATCTTACATATTTAATGATAATCGGCGGTATGAGCATAAGAGTGCAGATAATATGCTCGCTGGCATCAACCATCATCTTCTTTATAATGACGAGAAAATATGCGTTTAACGGGGCAAGATCGAACGCTCAGAGCAGGCAGAGAAGCAGGGAATTCAAGAAAGCCATGGGACAGGGACAGGCGAAGCAGGCTCAGGGCTCGAGACATAAATGCTGTATCTGCGGCCGCACGGAGCTTACGAATCCGGAGCTGGAATTCAGATATTGCTCAAAATGCAACGGAAATTACGAGTATTGTTCGGATCATCTCTTTACCCATGAACATAAGAAGTGATCGATGAGATAAAACTAAAAACACACGCGGAGGGATTATGAAAAAAACATTTGTAACAAAAGAAAAACTCGAAGAGATAGCAGCAAAGATACCGACACCGTTTCATATTTATGACGAGGCGGGAATAAGGGAGAATGCGGAGAAGGTTAAAAAGGCATTTTCCTGGAATAAGGGATTCCGCGAGTATTTTGCAGTAAAGGCAAATCCGAATCCGACGCTTATAAAGATGCTGGGCGAGTATGATTGCGGCTGCGACTGCTCATCGGCAACAGAACTTATGCTTTCAAATGCAATGGGATTTTCAGGCGATCATATAATGTTTTCGTCCAATGTGACTCCCGACAGTGAATACGCTCTTGCAAACAAATACAATGCGATAATAAATCTCGACGATATCACGCATATAGAAAGCCTTGAGAAAACCCTTGGCTATATTCCGGAGACTATAAGCTGCCGTTACAATCCGGGCGGAATATTCAAGATATCCAACGACATCATGGATAACCCCGGCGACGCCAAGTACGGAATGACGACAGATCAGATATTCGAGGCGTTTAAGATCCTTAAATCCAAGGGCGCGAAGAATTTCGGAATACACGCATTCCTTGCCAGCAACACTGTTACGAACGATTACTATCCGATGCTTGCTGAGGTGCTCTTTGAGCTGGCTGTTAAGCTCAACAAAGAGACGGGATGCCATATATCATTTATAAATCTTTCCGGCGGTGTGGGAATACCCTATAAGCCGGACGGAGTGCCGAATGATATCCTTGTAATCGGTGAGGGAGTAAGAAAGGTTTACGAGAAGGTTCTCGTTCCGGCGGGAATGGGCGACGTTGCAATATATTCCGAGATGGGTCGTTTCATGATGGGACCGTATGGTGCACTCGTAACAAGAGCGATCCATGAAAAGCACATTTATAAAGAGTATATCGGCTGTGATGCCTGCGCGGCAAACCTTATGAGACCGGCTATTTACGGCGCATATCATCATATAACTGTTGCCGGCAAGGAGAATGAGCCTTGCGATCATAAATACGATGTAACGGGCTCTCTTTGCGAGAACAGTGATAAGTTTGCCATCGACAGAATGCTTCCGAAGGTAGATATGGGTGATCTTCTTATAATCCACGACACGGGAGCTCACGGTCATTCCATGGGATACAACTACAACGGAAAGCTCAGATCGGCAGAGGTTCTTCTTAAGAAGGACGGCAGCTTTGAGCTGATCAGACGCGCGGAGACGCCGAAGGATTATTTTGCGACCATCGATTTCACGGACGAATACAAAAAAATGTTTGGTTGAGAAGAATAGTGTGATAAAAACGGTATTACGGTAATTCTTAAGCAGACGGAGAATTTTGACATGATAAAACAGATAAAAAAGCTCGATGGAGTATATATTGCAGACAATGCGACTGTATGCGGCGATGTAGAGCTTGGCAAGGACGTGAGCGTGTGGTATGGCGCAGTCGTGCGGGGCGACGATGAGAAGATAACCATAGGAGAACGTACGAATATTCAGGACAACTGTGTATTGCATTGCGATGAAGGATATCCTTTGAGTGTTGGCAGCGGCGTTACCGTTGGACACGGCGCGATCCTTCACGGATGCAGTATTGACGACGGAACGCTTATAGGAATGGGTTCTGTAGTGCTGAATGGCGCTAAGATAGGTAAGAATTGTCTCGTGGGAGCCGGAGCATTGGTAACGGGTAAGATGGATGCGCCGGACGGAAGCATGATCATCGGCAGCCCTGCAAAGGTGAAGAGAGCGCTTACGGAAGACGAGATAAAAGATAATGCTCACAGCGCAGCGTTTTACGTTGAATGTGCGAAGGAACA